>JAIQFR010000207.1 GCA_020073205.1 Terriglobia bacterium | reverse complement strand
CCGTTGCACACGGTCCCGTCGTCGCACGGCAGCGTGTTGTTCGCGTGCTGACACCCGCCGACCGAATCGCACGAGTCCGTCGTGCAGACGTTACCGTCGTTGCAGTTGAGCGGCGTTCCGGCGTTGCAGGTACCGCCGCCGCAAACCTCGTGACCGTTGCACACGGTCCCGTCGTCGCAGGGCAGCGTGTTGTTCGCGTGGACGCAGCCCGTCGTCTGGTTGCAGGAGTCGTCGGTGCAAACGTTGCCGTCGTCGCAGGTCAGAAGTGGCCCACCTATGCAGGCGCCGCTTGCGTCGCAGTGATCGCCGGTGGTGCACGCGTTCCCGTCGTCACAGGCGTTGGCGGAATTCGGTGTGTTCTGGCAGACGCCCCCGTTGCAGACGTCGTCGGTGCACGGGTTGTCGTCGTCGCACTGTGTGTTCGACCCGCAGCCGCCGACGGTCAGGACGCAGGCCGGCCCCGTCTCGAACGAGACCGGATCCGCGTTCGCGTCCGCCAGCGCCGAATCCGGATAGGGAGCGAACGTGAACTCGAACGTGCTTCCCAGCGCGACGTCGGAGCCGACCCCCAGCGTGTAGCTCGACAGGTACGCCGGCGTCGTCGTGCCGACGGTGACGCTGCCCTGCTGCAGCGCCGACGCCGCCCTCATCAAAGCGCAGTTCGTCACGGGGTAGTCGTTCGATAGTCCGTAGAAGAGATAGTCGGATCGTCCGTCGTCCACGGAGACGCCGCTCGGGCACGGAACGCCGACGGTACCGGAGCCGGAGGTGCGAATGATCTGGAGCTGCGTTTGATACCCGCGAATCCCTCCGAGGAAGCCGAGGTTTTCGAGGAACGCGGTGAGGGAGACGGTGGTGCCTGGCGCAGCCGTTCCGCTCTCGAGCGCGCACGCCATCCGCGCCTGCGGGCCGCTCGGCGCCGTGTACGTCACGCTCAGCTTCGGCCGGTTGGCGATCGTGGTGACATCGGAAGAATCGAAAGCGAGCGAGTCGGCATACCCCGAGCGGAGGACCCAGCCGAAGTTGCTCGCCGGACTTGCCGACCAGGCTTGCAAGCTCGGTGTGACGGCGATCGACTGCAATCCCGTCGGGATGTTGTTGACCGTGACGTCGGCATCTGCGACTGCCTCGACGTCATCGGCCTGGACCCCGGCGGTTGAGTTCCATGGCGAGGCTCCGAACGAATTCCACGTTTCGGTCGCGTTCCACGTCGCCTTCATGCGATTGAACCTAACGTAGTCGTTCGTGCCGAAGGCGTTCGAGACGTTAACCGTCAGCGTCGCGGACCTGATCGTGGAGCCGGGGGGAATCTGATTGGCGCCGCTGCCGAAGATGCCGTCGAAGCGGATCAGGATCTGCCTCTCGTCGGTGGTCGGAGGCGTGAAGTCGGTCGTGAGGAGCACGTCGGTGGCGTACGAGGTCGTCGGGTTGGCCGCGTAGGTGTAGGTATCCACCGTCCCGCTGTACCCGTTTGCGTCTCCCTGCTGGAACGTGGCGGTGACGGGAGCCAGATCACAGACCCCGCTGGTGTGGTTGCAGGTCTGACCGGTCGGGCAGGTGTCGCTTGACGTGCACACGCCGCCCAGGCAGACGTCGCTGGTGCAGGCGATCCCGTCGGAGCAGATGTTGGTGTTGTCGGGGGTGTTGGAACAGACGCCCGTCCCGAGATTGCAGACGTCGTCGGTGCACGGGTTGCCGTCGTTGCACTCCGCATCCGACGTGCATCCCTGGATCTGCGTGCTCGACAGCTGCGGAATCATCAAGAGATCGCGACTGTCGAGGGCCGCGTTATGACCCTGGACTGCCAGCACATTCGTTCCCGTCGCCAAGAGCCCCTTGAAACTCGTCAGATCGAGTGTCTGCTCGACTGGCGGCGCGACGGACGGCCCGCCCGTCGCCACGGCGTTGTACAGGGGAGGCGTGCCTGTCATCCTGATCCGTGCGACTTCCGTCCCGTTGAGATAGGCAACGTAGCCGTCGTCCGCATACATCCGGAAGCTCAACGAGGCGACCGCTGCGGGATTGGCGACGGCGAACGCCTTGCGCATGTAGACGCTGAGGTACCCGGGGCTGTTGCAGAGCGGCGGGTTGGTCGGAGTGCAACTGCGCATGTCGCCCAGCTCCGCCCTGATGTACGGGCCGTAGTCGCCGTTGCCGTTGGTGCCCCCGGTTTCGACGTAATAGTCGTACCCGATGCCCGTGGGGCCCTGGAGCCAAGCCGAATCGTCGAAGCCGATTCGCGTCCACGCGGTCAGGTCCGTGGGAGTCGGCTCCGACAGCCCCTTGAAGTACTTCCACGTGTCCCCGGACTCGATCGGGAGCGGTTCCACCGACGGCGTCTCGCAGACGCCGCTCGTGTGATTGCAGACCCGACCGCCCGTGCAGGTGTCGACGTACTGACAACCCGAAGGCGAGACGCAAGTGTCCGTCGTGCAGGCGATCCCGTCATTGCAGGTGAGGGAACCGCTGCCGACGCAGGTTCCCCCGCTGCACGTGTCGGTCGTCGTGCACGCGTTGCCGTCGTTGCACGCGGCCGTGTTGCTGCCGTGCTGGCACCCGAGCGCCGGGCTGCACGTGTCGTCCGTGCAGACGTCGCCGTCATCGCAGGCGGCGTTGTTCGCCAGGTGGTCGCATGCGTTCGCGGCCTCGTTGCACGAGTCCGTCGTGCACGCGACGCCGTCGCTGCAGTCGACTGCCGTTCCGGCCTGACAGAACAGGCTCACGCACCTTTCCTGGCCGTTGCAGAACAGCCCGTCGTCGCAGTCGGGATCTCCCGTGCAGCTCGTCCCCGGAGGAACGAACTGGACCGTCAGCTTCGGCCGGTTGGCGGTCGTGGCGCCTTCGCTCGAGGTGACGGCCATACCGTCCGTGTTGTTCGGGCGGAAGATCCAGCCGAGGTTGGCTGCCGGGCTCGCCACCCACGTCCGCAGGCTCGCGGTCACGTCGATGGCTACGCTCCCGGTGGCGATCGGCGCGTTTCCGACGAGCGTGCCGTACTCGTCCGCCTGGACGCCCGCTTCGCCTCCGAAGTTATTCCAGGTGGTCGTCGCCTCGGACCACTCCGCCAGCACTTCGTTGATGGTTCCGACGGGCGCGACACTCCCGTTTTCGACGTAGAGCGACAGCGTCGCGGAGTTGATCGTCGAGCCCGCCGGGATCTGTCCTGCCCCATTCCCGAAGATGCCGTCGAACCGGATGAGCCCGTACTCCCACAGCCCGCTGCTGCCGGGATCGTCCGTATCCCACCGCCAGGTGAGCGCGGCACCTTCGTTGGTGTCCGGCCCGCTCTGATAGAGGTACGTGTCCTGTGTCCCGGTGTAGCCGCTCACGTCCTGTTGGAACGTGATCGTCGCCGGGGCGCTCTCGCAATTCCCGGTCGTGTGGTTGCAGGTCTGGCCGAACAGGCAGCTGTCCGTGCTCACGCACGTCCCGCTCGAGCACGAATCGGTCGTGCAGGCGACGCCGTCGGAGCAGGTGTTCGCGTTGTCGTTCGTGTGGGAACACGCGCCGCTGTCCGAGTCGCAGTGGTCGTCGGTGCACGTGTTGTTGTCGTTGCAGTCGCTGTCGTACAGGCAGCCCGATACCTCCGCACTGGCGAGGGCCGGAACGATCGTGAAGTCCGAGCTGGCGAGCGTCAGGTTGTGAGCCTGGATGGCGAGGACGTTCGTCCCCGCGACGAGCAGGCTCTTGTAGGCCGTCAGGTCGATGGTCGTCGCGGCGTTGCACGTCGTCCCGTCGCACGCCGAACACTCGTGGTCTGCGGTCGCCAGCTGGTTGTAGGCCGGCGGGCTCCCGACGACGTTGTTGCGGGCGACCTCCGTGCCGTTGAGGTAAGCGACAAAGGCGTCGTCGTAGTCGACGGTCAGCGTCAACGAGGTCACACGGCTCGGGTTATCGACACGGAACGCCTTCCGCATGAAGAGGCTGCTGTAGCTGCTCGCCATGTCGCTCAGCGTCGTGCCGCGTTGCGCCGTGCAATCCACGCCGTAGCCGAACCCGCCCGGCCCCTGGAGCCAGGAGGCGTCGTCGTAGCCCAGCCGGGTCCAAGCGGTAAGGTCGCTGGGCGTCGGCTCGGAAGACCCCTTGACGTACCGCCAGGTCGCGCCGACGGTGATGGGCAGGGCGGCCAGTTGGGTGGTCTCGCAGAGGCCGGTCCCCCGGTTGCACGTCTGCCCGCTCGGGCATTGGTCCCCGCCGCCGTTGCAGATCCCCGCCGCGCAGGTGTCGGGCCCCACGCAGGCGATTCCGTCGTCACAGGCGCCACCTTCGTTCGCGGCCACCGCGACGCACTTGTTGCTGACGCACCTGCCGACGTTGCACGCATCGGCCAGGGGACCGCATTCCGCATCGCCCGTGCAGTTGATCGTGTTGGCCGCTCCCGGCGTCGGCGGCATGGTCACGAAGCCGTCCTGTCCGTCCGGGAACCGCCCCGAGGCTAGGTCGGTGGTCTGCGTCGTGAATGTCAGGGTGTCGATGGCGGCAATTCCGTTCACCTCCGTGTCGAAGAGACCGAGCTGCTCGCCGGCGCGGGCGATGTTGAAATTCGTGTGCCGCGCCCCCTGGCTCGGCGTCGAATCGCACCAGAACACGATGTAGCCGTGCGCCGGAACGGTGACGCCGGCCGGGATTCTGTACTGCGCCGGCGAATCCAAGTTGTCCGTCAGGAACATCCCGCTCATGTCCACGGCCGCGTCGGTCGGATTGTAGATCTCGAGGTAGTCGTCGAACTCGCCGTACTCGTCCGTCGTTGCGGTGTTGTTCGAAGAAAGGAACTCGTTGATGATCAGGCGCCGCGTCAGCTTGTAGGTCCACGACGTGCCGCCGAAGGACCGCCCGTCGTTGTCCTGGATGCTCCCCGCAGCCAGCGCGACCGTCACGAGGCCGTTGTCCGGCTTGGTGAAGCCGCTGAAGGTGTAGGGACCGTCGGTGCCGGCAATTCCCGACAGAGCCGCGGCAGGCGACCCATTGACCACGAGATTCCCAGCCGCCACGTTGATCACCGGCTTGCTGAACGTCACGGTCACCGAAGGCAACGCGCCGATCGTCGCACCTGCCGCCGGGACCGCGGTCTTCACCGTGGGGGGCGTGGTGTCGAGCGTGTACGTCCACGATTCCCCGCCGTACGTGTTCGACGGGCTGCTCGCCGAAGCGATCCCGCCGGCGGCGAGGGTCACGAGGACCGTTCCCGAGGCCGGAGCCGCGAAGCCTCCGAAGACGTAGATGGATGTGCTCACCGGGGTGATCGTCGTCGCGGGCGAGCCGTTCACCGTCAGGTCGCCTGCGTCCACGCCCGTGACGTCCATGTTGAACGTCACATCGATCGACGACAGCGAGCCGATCACCGATCCCTTCGCCGGGCTGGCGCTCTGCACCTTCGGCGGCAGGTCACCCTTCAAGATCGTGAACGTGTCCCGGACGGTCCCGTCGCTCCGGAGGAAGGTCAGATCCAGCTCGCTGGCCTTGACGTCCACGAGGGCCGAGCCATTGGCCGACTCGGAGTAGTACATCACCGGGTGGTTGTGGGCCCCGCCGGGTCCCTGGCCGCCGGTCGCCACGACGGTGTACACCGTGCCCTCGTGGGGGTTCTTCCCGGGGCTCTTGTGGTACTCCGCGCCCGTCTTGCCGCTGCCGCTGTCCACGATGTTGCCGTTGGCCAGCAGAGTGCTGTACGAAGGCGTGGGCGTCGAGTACGCCCCGTCAATCAGGTACGACCGCTCGTAGCCGTGGGAGTGGCCGTTGAGCACGAGGTCGACCCCGTAGCTCTCCAGGATCGGCACGATGTTCGTGCGCATCGCGATCGGCTCGCTCTCGGTGTCCGAGTCGTGGGTTCCCTTGGTGTACGGGGGCTGGTGCCAGTACGCGATGACCCACTGCTGGCTGGTCGCCGCGAGATCGGTCCGGAGCCAGTTGGCCATGGCCCCGGTCGACGATGTGCTGACGTTCGTGCCGTTCAGGACGATGAAGTGCGCGTTGCCGTAGTCCCACGAGTAGTAGGCCTCCGTGCCTGACGCCACCCCGCCCGCCTCGGCGTTCGTCGGGAGCACCCACGTGCTGAAGTACGGGCCGGTGCAGCAGGCGCCCGCACATGGCGTGTCCTGGCAGGCACTCGAGTAGCTGTCGTGGTTCCCCATCGCCGGCCAGAAGGGCGTGTGGATCTGGACGTCCTTGTAATAGGCCAGGACGCAGTTCGTGTACTCGTCGTCGGCGCCGGCCACCTGGGCCACGTCCCCGGTGTGCAGGAACAGCTCGGGTCGGTCGGATCCGGTGTACGTGAGCATCGAGTCGCGCACCTGGTTCTGGATGTCGCTGCAGATGCCCGAGTCGCCGAAGATCCAGAACGTGAACCCGCCGTTCGGAGATGTCCCGACCGGCGGCGACGTGACGAAATAGTGCTCGGCCGTGCCGCCGCCCTGCTGGGTGGTCGTCGAGCCAACGGTGTAGTAGTACTTCGTCAAGGGCGAAACGCCGGTGATGGTCACGTAGTGGTCGGTGCCGACCGCCGAACTCGTCGCCGTGTGGTCGTAGGTCCCGAAAGTCGTCCCGTACTGCACCCTGCTATCCGTGGACGTGTCCGTCCGCCAGACGATGGTCATGGACGTCGGAGTGCCCAGTTGCAGGTAGGGTTCGCGGACCAGATGGGAGGTCGGCGGCCCTTCGTTGTAGCGCACGGTGAGGATGGGGCGATCGCTGACGGTCGCCCCGTCACTCGACGTGATGTCCACCCCGTCCGCCGCGGAATTCATGATGAACCAGCCGTAGTTCGAGGTTCCGCTGGACCACCGCTGCACGCTCGCCGTCACGTCGGCCGACTGCTGAGCGAGCGCTGAAGCCGACGCGCTGCCGACCGTCGAGCCGTATTGGTTTCCCTGAGCGCATCCGCCGCCACAGAAGGAGTTGTACGTCGCCGAGTCCTGCCAGGCGACGAGCACCTCGCGCATGTCGCCGCTGCCCCCGGTGTTGGACACAAGATAGGTCAGCGTGGCCGAGGTGATCTGGGCACCCACGGGAATCTGCCCCGCCCCGGCACCGAAGATGTCGTCGAACCGGATCAGGGTGTAGACGTCGTACCCGGTTCCGTTCGGATCGTCTCCGTCCCAGTTGAGGGCCAGGAGCGCCCCGTTGTTGTTGCCGGCGCTGGACGGGTTCTGCTGGATATACGTGTCGTGAGCGCCGGCGTAGCCGTTCTCGCCCTGCCGGAAGGTGACCGTCGTCGCCACGGCGGGACCCGCGGCAAGGGCGAGCGCGAGCGAAAAGACGCCGATCGCCGCCAGCGTGCGGGTCCACCGCTTCGCCGGGGAAGCGTCGAGTACTTCGTCAGGTCGGCTGATCATGGCTCTACCCTCTCGATTACGGCCGATGATGGGCAACGTGTTTCGCATTCCTCGATGACCCATGTTCCCTCTCATGGCCGTCACCTCCCCGCGCAGGGATCGGAGTCGGGATAGGACAGCGACCGGAACCCGCTGAGGACCGCCTGGATGTCGTCGCCGTTGACGACCCCGTCGGGCGTGAAGTCCAAGCCCGTGAGGTCGTCGGCCTGAAGCGCGCACTTCGTGAACATCCCCTGCGAGCCGTCGAGAACGCAGAGGACGTCGAACACGCTAACGCCGTTCACCTGGTTGGCGTCGCCCCACGCCCACGTCGTGGCCGTCCCAGACCCGATCGGCGTGCCGGCCGTGACTTCCGCTTGCACGGTGTACGCCCTGGATGGCACGATCGGACGTCCTCGCACGAACACCGTGCCCCACTCGGCCGAAGAGCGGAAGACGGGAGCGTCCGTCAGGAGCCCGCCCATGTCCACGTACTTCGGCAAGCAGAGCAGGCCGACGGAGCCAACCCTGAGCGCGACCGAGGCGAGACCGGCCGGCAACGTCACCGCCAGGTACCTCGAGCCGACCGCCTCGACGATCATCCCGCACGCGGTGTGGTCGCAGGAGTCGGTCGTCTCGTTACAGGAGTCCACGGTGCAGGCCACGCCGTCGTCGCAGCTCACCGCGATTCCGGCCTGGCAGACACCGCCTCCGTTGCAGGTCTCGTTCCCGTTGCAGTAGACCCCGTCGGAGCAAGACGTTCCCGCCGCGACCGGCGTGTAGACACAGCCCGCGGGATCCACGCAGCTGTCGCCCGTGCACGGGTTGCTGTCGTTGCAGACGAGCGGCGGGCCGGACTGGCAGACTCCGCTCCCGTCGCAGGTCTCGCTGCCGTTGCACGGCAGCCCGTCGGAGCAGAACGTTCCCGCCGCGACCGGCGTGTAGACGCATCCGGTCGCGTCGTTGCAGGTGTCCGTCGTGCAGACGTTGCCATCGTTGCAGACGGGCGGCGTGCCCGACTGGCAGGTCGAGGTGCCGAGGTTGCAGGTTTCCGCCCCGTTGCAGTACCGGCCGTCGCCGCACTGCGTGTCGCTGGTGCACGTCGTGACGGGCGGAGCGTAGTTGACCGACAGCAGCGGCCGGTTGGATTGCGTGGTCGCTTCCGACGACTCGCAGATCACGGCGTCATCCGTGGTCTCGTGCATGAACCAACCGAAGTTGCTCGCCGGGTTCGCGACCCACGCGCGCAAGCTGGCGGTCACGTCGATCTGCGTCTTCTGCCCGATCGGCATGCCCGCCTGAGCAGCATCCACTGCCGCCACGGCTTCCACATCGTCCGCCTGAATGCCCGCCGTCGTGTTCCACGGCGCAGAGCCGAACGCGTTCCACCAATCCGCGTCGCTCCAGGTCTGCTTCATGCGGTGGAAGTAGATCGCCTGTGCGGTGCCCGCGTTCGATGGTGTCGAGGGCACGGACAACGTCAGGGTGGCCGAGTTGATGGTCGAGCCCGCAGGGATCTGACCGGCGTTGGATCCGAAGATCCCGTTGAAGCGCAGCAGCGACTGCATCTCGCTCGGACTCAGGTCCACCGTGAACGTCGTCGCGGTTCCGTACGACGTCGTCGCCGCGGCGGCGCTGATGTACGTGTCCACCGTCCCCGCGTAGCCGTTCGCGTCGCCCTGCTGGAACGTGGTCGTCACCGGGCCGCTCTCGCAGACGCCCGTCGTGTGGTTGCACGTCTGGCCGCCCGGGCAGTTCTCGGTGTGTTGGCAGCCCAGTGCCGTGTCGCAGCTGTCGGCGGTACAGGCCACGTTGTCGTCGCAGTTGGTGGCCCCGCCGCTCAAGCAAGCTCCGTTACTGCAAAGGTCGCCGGTCGTGCACGCGTTGTTGTCGCTGCACGATGCCGTGTTGTTGCTGTGCTGGCACCCGACCGTCACGCTGCAGGTGTCGTCCGTGCACGGGTTGGTGTCGTCGCAGGCCACGTTGTCGGCCACGTGGTCGCACGTGTTGGTCGTCTCGTTGCACGAGTCCGTGGTGCAGGCGATCCCGTCGTTGCAGTTCTGCGCCGTCCCAGCCTGGCAAGTCCCGGTGCCCAGATTGCAGATTTCCGCTCCATTGCACCACAGACCGTCATCGCACTGCAGGTTGCTCGTACAACCGCCGGTCGTCGCCGTCATCGACATCGTCATCGTGAAGTCCGAGCTGCCCGATGTCAGGTTGTGCCCTTGCATCGCCAGGACGTTCGTCCCCGTAACCAGCAGGTTCTTGTAGTTCGTCAGGTCGATGTTCTCCGCAGCGTTGCAAGTCCCGTCGCACGCCGAGCACTCGTGGTCGACCGTCGCCAGCTGCGTGTAGCTCGGCGGCATCCCCACCACGTTGCGTCGCGCCACCTCCGTTCCGTTGAGGTACAGCACGAACGCATCGTCGTAGTCCACCGCGAAGTTCAGTGTCGCGATCGACGTTGGGGCATCCACTCGGAACTGCCGGCGCATGTACAGGCTCACGTAGCTGTTCTGCATGTCGCTCAGGGTGGTCCCCCGCTGTGCCGTGCAGTCGGTGCCGTACCCAAACCCGCTGGGACCGCTGAGCCACGCCGCGTCGTCGAACAGGATCGCCGTCCAGTCCGCGGGAGGCTCCACGCTCCCCTCGAAGTACCTCCAGGCGGCGCCGACGTTGATCGGCAGCCCCGGGACCTGCGAACTCCCGCAGATCCCCTCGGTCAGGTTGCAGACCAACCCGCCCGTGCAGTTGTCGGCGTGCTGGCAGCCCCCGGGCGAGACGCACGTGTCGGTCGTGCATGCGATCCCGTCGTTGCAGTCCAGAGCAGTCCCGCCGACGCAGATCCCTTGGCTGCACGTGTCGTTCGTCGAACAGGCGTTGCCGTCGCTGCACGAGACGGTGTTGTCGTGGTACTGGCATCCAAGAGCCAGATCGCACCAGTTGTCGGTGCAGGCGTTGCCGTCGTCGCACGCCGCGTCGCTGGCCACGTGGTCGCACGTGTCGGTGGTCTCGTTGCAAGAGTCCGTCGTGCACACGACGCCATCGTTGCAGTTCGGAGCCGTACCGGGTTGGCACGTCCCGGTCACGCAGTGCTCGGCGCCGTTACACCATAGCCCGTCGTCGCATTGCGGATCGGTCGTGCAGCCCGCCACCGGTGGGTAATAGGTCACCGTCAACAGCGGCCGGTAGGAAGCGGTTGTTGATTCCGTGGACTCCAGCCGCAGCCCGTCCGTCCCCGTCGGAAGGATCGCCCACCCGTAATTGCTCGTCGGATTCGCCACCCATGCCTGAACGCTCCTTGTGACGTCGACGGGGTACGCCGTGCTCGCGGTGGTCATCGTCGCTGTCGCATCCGCCGTCGCCACGGCGTCGACGCCGTCCGCCTGGATCCCGCCCTCCGTGTTCCAGGGCGATACGCCGTACGCAGCCCAAACATCGCTGACCACCCAGGATTGAAGCAGCCTGTGGAAATTCACGGCGTTCGTGCTCTGGTCGTTGGAGCCGCTTCCGACCCTGAGCGTCAGCGTTGCCGACAGGATGGTCGAAGCTTGCGGAATCTGATGGGCTGCTGACCCGAAGATCCCGTCGAAGCGAAGGAGCACGTGTTCCACCGGGCTGCCGTCGATGACGATCGGCGTGGTCGCCGCCTGGCTGCCCAGGGCCGTGTCGATGTAGGTATCGATCGTTCCCGCAAAGGCGTTCGCGTCGCCCTGCTGGAAGGTGACCGTCGCCGGCCCGCTCTCGCAGGCGCCATTCGTGTGGTTGCACGTCTGGCCTCCCGGGCAGTCGTCCGCGTGCTGGCACCCCCCTGGCGCGACGCAGACATCGGTCGTGCAGGCAATTCCGTCGTTGCAGCTGGGCGGCGCGCCTCCGACGCAGGCACCGTTGCTGCACGTGTCGTTCGCCGTGCACGCGTTGCCGTCGTCGCACGAGGCTGTGTTGTTCGCGTGCTGGCACCCCGCCGTCGCATTGCAGATGTCGTCGGTGCAAGCGTTGCTGTCGCTGCATGCGGCGTTGTTCGGCGTGTGCTGGCACTCGTCGGTCCCGGCGGCGCACGAGTCCACCGTGCAGGCGATTCCGTCGTCGCACGAGGGCACCGTCCCGGCCGTGCACCGTCCGTTCAGGCAGTGCTCGACGCCGTCGCAGAAGACGCCGTTGCTGCAGTCCGCGTCGACACCGCAGGCCGGTGAGCAGTTCGCGATCGGCGTGAAGCTGCATTGCAGATTGACGCACTCGTCGTACGTGCAGGGGTTGTCGTCGTCGCAGTCGGTGTTGGTGCCGCACGTCGCGCCGACCGGGAAGCCGAGCCAGCCGATGCGCGTCCCGCCCGGCCCCGCCGTCTGGGCCGGGGAGCCGGCTCGCAGGCTGTAGTCGCACTGCGCCGTGTCGGTGAACAGCGGATCGGCGGAGATATTGCCCGTACCGCACGCGACGTGCGTCGCGTCGCCGCCATCCGTGTAGTTGATGGTCGCCGAGCAGCCGCCGACGGCCGAGGTCCAGAAGATGCTCTGCTGGACCGTCTGGGGGCTGTCGATGCGTCCGGACGCGAACGTAGAGTTGTAGGCGTTACCGGTCCCACGGACACCCGAGCCGGCCCCGTAGATCAGTACGTTGCGCAGCGTGACGAAGCCGCCGGTCATGCTGATCGCCTTGTCGTTGATGGCGTGGATGATGCAGCTGTCGACGGTGAAGGTCGAGGCGCTGTGGTCGATTCCGTCGTCCCCGCCGTCCGCAATGATGCACCGCCGGATGGTCTGGTTCGACGCTGCGCCATCGACGTGCAGCAGATCGCCGTCGTAACGCTGTGGGGTCGTTGGTCCCCGGCCGATCCCGGTCCACCAGGTGTCCTCGACCAGCAGCGTGTGGCCGTTGCCGTTGAACTCGCAGCCGATGCCGACGCGCGAGACCAGGGACCTCCGGACCGTGTAGGTCCCCGTTCCGAGCCCCTGGAACATCATTCCCGTGCTGTCCGTGAAGATGCTGTCTTCCACCAGCAGGTTGTGCGTGTCGTGGACCTGGATGATGGGCGGGCGCGGGTGCCCCTCGATCGGCCCGTTACCGGCACCGGTCAGGATCACCCACTTGTAGGCGGAGCTCCCGCTTCCGTAGTGGTGGATCCCCCGCCACGCGTCCACATTGGAGAGAGAGCCCGACACGGTGTGAATCATCGCCGCGGGACCGCTCGCCGAAAAGAAGTGAATGGGCTTCTCCTGGGTACCGACGGCGTTGAGCGCGCCGTTCACGGTGACGAGCGTCCCGTTCTCCAGGCCGCCCAGGCTGTCCACCATGATCATCGTGCCTGGGTTGATCGTCAGCGTGCTGCCGGCCGGCACGTACGTGTCGTGCCCCACGATGTGGATGTTCTCGTCCGGGCCCCAGACCAGGTCGGCGCCCGACAGGGTTCCCTGCAGGTCCCGCCACGTCGGGTTGGCCAGCACGGTCACGACCTTCGACGCCGACGTCGTGCCGACGGTCACGGTGACCTTGTAGTCGCCCGCCGGGACCGCGGCGCCGTCGTCGAGCGTGAACGAAACGCTGCCCACGCCGTGGTAGAAGCGAATCGAGTCGGCGGGAACCGGCAGGTGATCGTCGAAGAACGTCACGGTGATCGGAATCGACGCGTTGTCGGACACACGGTTCATGGTCACGGTTCCGAGCGTCGAATAACAGCCGCTCCAGTCGACACCGCCGCCGGCGTTGAGGATGCTGGCCTTCAACGTCAGGGTCTTGGTGTTGACCATTCGCCGCGGAGCGATCAACTTCAGGCTATCGACCTGGGCCCCTGGCGGGTTATAGAACACGTCCGCCTCGGCCCGGTCGACTTCCACACCCTGGTGGTTCAGCGTCTGGACCTTGATGTGGTTCATGCCGGGCGTCAGCGTGAAGTTGTAGCTCCAGTTCGCGCCGACCCCGTCAGGATTCGCGATGTTGTAGGTCGCCGGCAGGTTGTTGACCCGCACCTCGCGCGCCCAGCACTGGTTCAGCTGGCCGCTCAGCGCGATCACCGGGTTCGAGTTCGTATACGGACTGCCCGGAATTCCGACGAGCGTCGTTTGGCGCTTGATCTCGCTGTTGACCGACGCGCGTTGCGCCGTCACCCAGTCCTTCATCCCCTGCTTCGTCTGCGGCCCGTTTCCCCCCGTCGGGAAGAGCGCGTCCGGAACCGAGTCGATCAAGGCGTTCATCGACGCCTGCGAGAAGGCCGTGTCCATGTACTCGCAGATCGCGCCCACGAACAGCCCGGCGTAGGCGTTGTTCCGGAGAAAACGCCGCATGGGCCAGTTCGAGTTGTAGTAGCCCGTCCTCCAGATCGTCTGTTGGAACGCCGGGACGATCGAGTCCATGTCCCAGGGGAGGAACGTGGCGTGGCTGTACGTCGGTCCAGGCCAGAAGTAGAGGAAGTAATCGTCGCCCGTGTCCAGGTAGATGCCGCCCTCTTGATTGGCCATCAGCGTGTGGACCGCGTACCAGCGAGCCCATTGCTCGACGTCGGCGTACGACGCGAGGTTGTTCTGGAACCAGCCGTCGTAGGTGTCTTCAAGGCAGAGCGCGCCGCCGTCGCCCGAGCTGCAGTTCATGGCGTCGCACAGCGTGATCAGGTCCGTCCAGTTGTCCTCTTCTTCGTTCGTGATCTGCTGGTAGCCGTTGCGCTCGTTGGCGTCGACGCGGTAGGCGTCGGGATTGTACCCCTCCCACCGCAGGCTCGCGTCGTCGTGACGCCCTCGGTAGCAGTTACCGATATCGGTCTGGATACAGGTTTCGCCGGACGGGCAGTCCAAGTCGTTCGTGCAGACGGTCTCGGCGATGCTGCACCGATTGGGGAAACGCAGGGGCAGGATGGCACCCGCCTGCGACGTGAAGAAGTCTTCATTGATGCGCTCCACGTTGGAGTACATGCCGTTCTGGGTTCCCCCATCGACCAGCGGGTTCGTGTTGAAGCGCGGCCAGTGGACCTTCGGATGAGGAAGTCCGGACGCGCCGAACGTCCCGTATCCGACGCCCTGGCGCGCCGGCTGCTGACCGAGCATGTCGAGCGACTTGATGGTGAAATTCATCTCCGATGCCATGGGGTGGTCGCCCGGGAGGTCGATCCGGAACGACGGCGGGTTCTGGTAAAGGCTGCTCGCGCCCCGGTAACGCTCGGTTGCGTTGTAGAAGACCTCGCACTGCGACACCACGCCCGTCGCGGGGCACCGGAGGAAGGTGGCGTCGTATTCCGTCTTGTCCCGTGTCGCCTGCCGGTTCCTCGTGTACTGCGTCGTGATCAAGTGATATGACGGGAAGTCGGTCGGCAGCGCGGCGCTCGAGAACTTGCAGAGGAAGACCTGCGGCGGATGGCCACCGGCTCCGGGGAAGCTCCCGTCGTGACCGATCGGGGCGACCGTTCCCGACGTTCCATCGCTCGCCTGCACCGCGAAGTCGAGACGCTGCCCTTCCGCGAGGCCCGCCAGGACCACGCCGTACACGTTGTCGCCGGCAGCGCCGTCGCCGTGCAGCCCGTCGTCAAGCATCGCCACAGAGGCGTATGCGATGGTGGGTTCCTGATCCTGCCGGTACCAAAGCGTCACGGTCGGGGTCACGCTCTCGTCGATGACGAAGGCGGTGATCGTGACCGGCTGGTTCGCCCCTGGGATCGGGGGATTGTGGTGGACGGCGCTGATGACGGGGGGAGCCTCGGCCACGTAGCGGCCGTTGGCCGCCCCGGGCGTCCCAATGTTCACCTGCGACGGCCTCCAGGCGTTGCCGTACTGATTTGGCATCGCCGGGTTCACGAGCTCGAGCGAGGGACCGTTCCCGTCGGGAACGGACGACCACTCCCCTCCGTCGTCGTACGGGACCGAATCGAGGACATGGCCGTAGGAATCGACCAGTTCGACGAGCTCCCCGCCGTTCGCCAGGTTACCGCTCGTCCACTGCAGGACAGTTACGCCGGCTGGGATCGTCACCTTCGACCGGAGGAACACCACGTTCTCCGCCACGACCAGGAACGCTCCCGGCGCCATCGTCGTGCCGGCGGGGAACGTGAGCGCGACTCCTTCGGAAAGCGCGAACCCCGAGAGATCGACCGTCGTCGTGCCGGCGTTGTAGAGCTCGAGGAACTGGAGATTTTCCGCGTTCTCTCCCGCGAGGACCGAGAAAACGGCTGGGTGGTACTGCAACTCGTTGATGACGATCTTGGGGAGGCCGTAGAAGTACAACCAGCTATCACCTGCGAACGGAACCGACTGGAGATCCTGAATCCCGCCGTCGCTGCGCAGGACGACCTCGAGCGTCCCCGGGGCCGGCGGAATGACCGTGAAGACGTACGGGCCGGTGCCGCTGCCGGTGACGTTGGTCGCGGCGACGCCGTCCACCGTCAGGTCGTCGGCGGTCACATCCGTGACAGCCTCGGAGAATGTCACGGAGACCTGAGTCAGCGACATGACCAAGGCGCCGCGGGCCGGATCCGTCGTACTGACCAGAGGGGCGTTCGAGTAGACGCTGTTCTGCGCTCCGCAGGTGCCGTTCGTTGCGAGGGAGGCCTTCCACGCCGACGCCTGCCACGTGCAGGAGGCCTGTGTCGCTTCGGTGCACGGCGTACCCGCCGTGGGGTTGGTTCTCTCGAGTGACGGACCTCCGCCGTCGGGGCTCGTCGGCCAGGGCGGATCGTCGTCGTAGTACACCCGGTCCACCAGCACTCCGTTCGCGTCCCGCAGCGCAACCGGCTCGCCGCTGTTGCTGAGGCTGTCGCCGGCTCCCCATTCGTAGGCCGTGCTGCATCCGAGTCGCGCGAAGAGCGCCGCCCGATCCTTGGCCGCGACGATGTACGCCCCTGGCTGAATCACGGTGCCGAGCGGGAACGTGACGCCGGGGCTGGCGAATTCCGTCAAGGTCCATCCGGAGATATCCACGGCCACGGAGTCGGCGTTCGTGATCTCGAGGAACTCTTCCATGTCGTCGCTGGTATTCGGGTTGTAGTGGATCTCGTTGATGACGACTTTCGGCACGGAGAGCGAGTAGATCCAGGCGTCGCCCGCGAACACGTGACCCTGGAGATCCTGGATCGCTCCGGGACCGAGGGTCACGTTGACCGTCACATCGGTCGGCGCCGCGAACCCGGTGAACACATACGGACCGGCGCCGCTTCCCGTAACCGATGTCGCCGGGGAGGCAGCGACCTTGAGATCGGACGCGACGACGCCTGTGACCGACTCCGCGAACATGACGCGGACCTGGGTCAGGTCCGGCACGACCGACGTGCGGGGCGGATCGTCCCAGAGGACGGCCGGACCCTCCGTGAACCTGCCGTTCGTCTGACCGGGCGTCCCGTTCGTCGCCAACGACGCCTTCCAGACCAGCGGGTAGGTGTTGTCGTACGTCGGATTGATCAACTCTAGCGTCGGCCCACGGCCGTCCGCCGCGCCGGGCCACAGTCCCGCGTCGTCGAAGGTGACCGTGTCCACGACGGCCAGCGTCGCGTTCAGGAGCGTGATCGTCTCCCCGGCGTTGTCCAGACTGTTGGCACCGGAGGTCCACTGAACGACCCGCACGCCGCCAGGAATCGTCTGCCCCCACTGCGCCAGCGCGGCTGGGTCCGCGGCGACAACAAGGTACTGGCCCGCGGCCAGGCTCGTCGCTGGCGGGAACGTGTACGTGACCCCCTGGGAGAAGGACCATCCCGACAGATCGACCGCGCCGGGACCCGTGTTGTACAACTCGATGAACTCGAGCCTCTCCGGGTCCTCCCCGGCGGGTACCGAGGAGTTCAAGATGTGGTAGCTGATCTCGTTGATGACGACCGCCGCGTGACCGTTCGCCGGAACGGCGAAGGACGCGAGAATCGCCACAGTGATCAACAAGTTCCGGCTCGTCGACGATCTCATCGCTCGGCCCCCCTGCGTCCCAGAGGCGGCGTCGGCCGCCCCCGGAACGGCATCGATCCCTGTCCGCGCCGCGGGCCGGGCGACCCGGTCACCCGCCTCCTTTCCCGCGGCCCTCTGCTTCGCCCCGCCAACCGGCATCCGCTCGGTGTGGAACGGTCTTGCGTCGGCGCCGTGCGCCCTGTCGGATCCGGCCCGCCGGTCTCGATCCTCCTTCGGGTCTCCGTCTCGATCAGGGGCAGTCGACGGTCGGCCGCCGCTCCACCCCAGTGCTCGCGTATCCGTAGGTCCCCGTCCGACACGCGTTCTGCACGCGCACCAGGTAGTAGTAGCCCTCGTTGGCCGCTGGCTTGGGTCTCGCGTCGATCCACGCGCTCACCGGCACGTTGTCCGCCACGCACTGCGCGGCGCTCGTGCCGCCGCTCGCCGCGATGTCGCCGACGAAGCCTCCGGCCACGTCGTAGACGACCTCGGTGCCCTGATCGGCCCAGGTCAGAGCCGTCGCGGACTTGCCGCTGAGCATCAGGCCCCATATCTCGTCGAGCTCGGGTAACGGAATGCCGATGCAGAAGCCCGCGCTACAGTGGTCGCCGGTCGTGCAGACGTCGCCGTCCGAGCACGCATTGGCATCGTTGCTCCTGTGGATACAGCCGGCTGCCGGGTTGCAGTCGTCGTCGGTGCAGGCGTTTCCGTCGTCGCAGTTGACGGCGCCGCCTCCCACGCAGGTGCCGTTCGCGCACGCGTCGTTCGCCGTACAGGCGTTTCCGTCGTTGCACGGCGACGTGTTGTTCACGTGCGTGCATCCCGTCGTCGCGTTGCATGAGTCGTCCGTGCACGCGTTTCCGTCGTTGCAATTCGGCGGAGGTCCGCCGATGCACTGCCCGCCCGCGCAGGTGTCGTTCGTCGTGCAGGCGTTTCCGTCGTCGCATGGAGCCGTGTTATCCACGTGGACGCAGCCCGTCGTCCCGTTGCATGAGTCGTCCGTGCACGCGTTTCCGTCGTTGCAATTCGGTGGAGGTCCGCCGATGCACTGCCCACCTGCGCAGGTGTCGTTCGCCGTGCAGGCGTCACCGTCGCTACAGGCCGTGCCTTCCTGCTTGTCCGGGTTCGAGCAGATCCCTGTACCTGGATCACAGATGCCCGCGTCGTGGCATTGGTCGAGCGCCGTGCACACCACGGGGTTTCCGCCTACGCAAGCGCCGGCCTGGCAGGTGTCGGTCTGTGTGCAGGCGCTGCTGTCGTGGCAAGCCGTGCCGTCCTGCTTGGTCGGGTTCGAGCACAAGCCGGTGCCCGGATCGCACACTCCCACGTCGTGGCACTGGTCGAGTGCCGTGCAGACCACCGGGTTGGACCCAATGCAGCTTCCGGCCTGGCAGGTGTCCGTCTGCGTGCAGGCGTTTCCGTCGTTGCAAGTCGTGCCGTCGAGCTTGGTCGGGTTCGAGCACAACCCCGTACCCGGATCGCAGATACCCACGTCGTGACACTGGTCGAGCGCCGTGCAGACCACCGGGTTGGATCCCACGCAGGCGCCGGCCTGGCAGGTGTCGGTCTGCGTGCAGGCGTTGCCGTCATCGCACGGAGCGGCGTTGTTCACGTGCACGCAGCCTGTCGCCGGGCTACACGAGTCGTCCGTGCAGACGTTTCCGTCATCGCAGTTCAGCGCCGGACCGCCCACGCACGCGCCGCCGGCGCACGCGTCGTTCGTCGTGCACGCGCTCCCGTCGTCGCAGGCCACCGTATTGTTCTCGTGGACGCAGGCACCCGCCTGGCAGCTGTCCGTCGTGCAAGCGTTGCCGTCATCACAGTTGGTTGGACACACGTTGAGCAGCCCATCGCCGAGGCACGCGGTGATGCTCCCCTCGTTGATGACCGCCTTCGTCAGGTCCAGCTGGCTCGTGCCCCCGCCGCCTGCGAGAACCTCGAACTCGACGTTCGCGATCGCGCCGTTTCCGCTCAGCGGCACCGTCCCGAAGAGCGATACCTTCACCACGCCGGCGGTTGCCACGTTGTAGTTAAGTGTGAAACCTTGCGTAATCGGCGTCTTGAGAACTCGGTTGGCCCTCAATACGGTCGGGTCGTATCCAATCTCCAAGTCGATCCCGATCCCCGCCGCCGGGCTGGAGCTGACCGGGACGAGAACTATCGTCCCGGGGACGCCCACGACGTTTTCCGGCAAGCTCACCGCCACCTGACTGGCCGTCACGTTGACGCTGCCGTTGTTCGCGCTGCTCGGCACCTCCCCTTCGTTCAGTTGGTGCCTCGTCCAGACCAAGCCCGTCCCTGTCCCGGCCGCACCCATGCCACGGAACACGACCCACGCCACGGTACCGCCGCCCGACAGTCCTTCGTTTCCAAACAGGGAGATGTTCACCTGGCCCGGACTACCGAGGTTGTAGGTCAGGGTCATCGCCTCGGTCAGCGGGGCCTTGTAGACCGACACCGCCGACAGCACCGCGGCGTCGTAGCCGAACACGAGGTCCATCGCCATCACCCCTGTCGCGGAGTCGATGACGATCGGAACGATGACCTCGCTCCCCGGGCACGTGCCGATGCCGGCCGGCAGGGTCAGCGTCGCTTCCTCCGCGACACAGGTGTTGAGGCTGGGGTCGCATCGCTGCCCGGTCGGGCAGCTGTTCCGGCCGGCGCAGGCGCCGCCCGAGCAGGTGTCGTTCGCCGTGCAGGCGATCCCGTCGTCGCACGGGGCCGTGTTGTCGACGTGGCCGCATCCCGCCAGCGGATCACAGACGTCGGTAGTGCAGACGTCGCCATCGTCGCAGGGCAACGGGTTCGTCCCGACGCACGTGCCCGAGTGGCAAGAGTCGGCTTGAGTGCAGACGCTGCCGTCATTACAGGGCGCGCCGTCCGTCTTCGGCGGATTGGAGCAAACGCCACTGCCAGGATCACAGATCCCGGCCTCATGGCACTGATCGAAGGCGGTGCAGACCACCGGGTTGGAGCCCAAGCAGGCACCCGCCTGGCAGGTGTCGGTTTGCGTGCAAGCGTTACCGTCGCTGCATGCCGAGCCGTCCTGCTTGTTCGGGTTCGAGCAGATCCCCGTGCCCGGATCGCAAGTGCCCACATCGTGGCATTGATCGAGCGCAGTGCAGACCACCGGGTTGGAGCCCAGGCAGGCACCGACCTGACAGCTGTCGGTCCGAGTGCAAGCGCTACCGTCGCTGCAAGCCGTGCCGTCCTGCTTGTTCGGGTTCGAGCAGATCCCCGTGCCCGGATCGCACGCTCCCGCGTCGTGGCACTGATCCTGAGCGGTGCAAATCACGGGATTGGAGCCCAAGCACGCGCCCGCCTGGCATGTATCCGTCTGCGTGCAAGCGCTACCGTCGTTGCAAGTCGTCCCGTCCTGCTTGTTCGGGTTCGAGCAGATTCCCGTGCCCGGATCGCAGGTGCCGGCATCGTGGCACGGGTCCAGCGCGGTGCAGACCACCGGGCTGGACCCCACGCAAGCACCGGCCTGGCAGCTGTCGTTTTGCGTACAAGCACTGCCGTCGTTGCAAGCCGAGCCGTCGTGCTTGTTCGGGTTCGAGCAGACCCCGGTACCTGGATCGCACATACCGACGTCGTGGCACTGGTCCAGCGCCGCGCAGACCACGGGGCTGGACCCCACGCAGGCACCGGCCTGGCAGGTGTCCGTCTGCGTACAGGCGCTACCGTCGTTGCAAGCCGAGCCGTCGGTCTTCGCTGGATTGGAGCACGAACCGGTAGAGGGATCGCACACACCGACGTCGTGGCATTGGTCCAGCGCAGTGCAGACCACGGGGCTGGACCCCACGCAAGCACCGCCCTGGCAGCTATCGGTCTGTGTGCACGCGTTCCCGTCGTCGCACGACGCCATGTTGTTGACGTGGACGCAGACGCCCGCCTGGCAGCCGTCCGTCGTGCAGACGTTCCCGTCATCGCAGTTGGTCGGGCAGACGGATAACAACCCGTCTCCGAGGCACGTCGTGGTGCTCCCCTCGTTGATGACTCCCTTCCTCAGGTCCAGCTCGCTCGTGCCACCGGCGCCTGCAAGAACCTCGAATTCGATGTTGACGATCCCGCCGCTTCCGCTGAGCGGCACCGTTCCGAAGAGCGATATCTTCACGACGCCGGCGGTCGACACGTTGTAGTTGAGAGTGAAGCCCTGTGTAATCGGGGTCTTGAAGACCCGATTGGCCCTCAGCACGGTCGGGTCGTATCCGATCTCCAGGTCGATTCCGATGCCCGCCGCCGGGCTCGAGCTGACCGGCACGAGAACCATCGATCCGGGCACACCCACCGTGTTGTCGGGCATGCTCAACGCCACCTGACTGGCCGTCACGTTGACGCTGCCGTTGACCGCGGTGCTCGGCACCTCTCCCTCGTTGAGTTGGTGCCTCGTCCAGACCAGGCCCGACCCGGTCCCGACCGTACCCGTGACCTGGAACACGACCCACGCCACTGTGCCGCCGCCCAAGAGCCCCTCGGTTCCGAACAGCGAGATGTTCACCTGGCCCGGATTACCGAGGTTGTAGGTCAGGGCCATCCCCTCGGTCAGCGGGGCATTGTGGACCGACACGGCCGACACCACCCCGGCGTCATAACTGAACACGAGGTCCATCGCCATCACGCCCGTCGCGGAGTCGATGACGATCGGGACCGACACCTCACCCATCGGGCACGCGCCGATACCGAGTGGGAGGGTCAGCGTCGCTTGCTCCGCGACACAGGTGTTGAGGTTGTGGTCGCAGCGCTGGCCGGTCGGGCAGCTACTCTGGCCGGCGCAGACGCCGTTCGAGCACGTGTCGGTCGCCGTGCAGGCGATCCCGTCGTCGCACGGCGCCGTGTTGTTCACGTGGCCACAACCCGTCACCGGGTCGCAAACGTCCGTCGTGCAGACTTTGCCGTCGTCGCAGGGCAACGGGTTCGTCCCGACGCACGCCCCAGAGTGGCAGGTGTCGGCCTGGGTGCAGACGCTGCCGTCGTTGCAGGCGGCGCCGTCGGGTTTCGCGGGATTTGAACAGATGCCGGTCGTCGGTGCACAAATGCCTACGTCGTGGCACTGGTCGAGTGCCGTGCACACAACCGGGTTTCCACCCGTGCAAACGCCGGATTGGCACGTGTCGCTCTGCGTGCAGGCGTTCCCGTCGTTACAGGCCGAGCTGTCCGCCTTCGCCGGGTTGGGGCAGATCCCGGTGCCCGTGTCGCAAACGCCTGCGTCGTGGCACTGGTCGAGCGCCACACAGACCACCGGGTTGGAGCCCACGCAGATTCCGGCCTGGCAAGTGTCCGTCTGCGTGCAAGCGCTACCGTCGTTGCAAGCCGTGCCGTCCTGCTTAGCCGGGTTCGAGCACGTCCCCGTACCCGGATCGCAGATGCCGGCATCGTGGCACTGATCCAGCGCGGTGCAGACCACCGGGTTGGACCCCACGCAGATTCCGGCCTGGCAAGTGTCCGTCTGCGTGCAAGCGTTGCCGTCGTTACAAGCCGACCCGTCTAACTTGGACGGATTGGAGCACACGCCACTTCCAGGATCACAAGTCCCCGCTTCATGGCACTGATCCGACGCGGTGCAGACCACCGGGTTGGAGCCCACGCAGATTCCTGCCTGGCAGGTGTCCGTCTGCGTGCAAGCGTTGCCATCGTTACAAGCCGAGTTGTCCGCCTTCGCTGGGTTGGAGCAGATCCCAGTGCCCGTGTCGCAAACGCCTGCGTCGTGGCACTGATCCAGCGCCGTGCAGACCACCGGGTTGGAACCTACGCAGATTGCTGCCTGGCACGTGTCCGTCTGCGTGCACGCGTTGCCGTCGTTACAAGCCGAGTTGTCCGCCTTCGCTGGGTTGGAGCAGATCCCAGTGCCCGTGTCGCAAACGCCTGCGTCGTGGCACTGATCCAGCGCGGTGCAGACCACCGGGTTGGAGCCGACGCAGATTCCGGCCTGGCACGTGTCCGTCTGCGTGCAGGCGTTGCCATCGTTACAAGCCGAGTTGTCCGCCTTCGCTGGGTTGGAGCAGATCCCAGTGCCCGTGTCGCAAACGCCTGCGTCGTGGCACTGATCCAGCGCGGTGCAGACCACCGGGTTGGAGCCCACGCAGATTCCGGCCTGGCAAGTGTCCGTCTGCGTGCAAGCGCTGCCGTCGTTGCAAGCCGACCCGTCTAGCTTGGGCGGATTGGAGCACACGCCACTTCCAGGATCACAAGTCCCCGCTTCATGGCACTGATCCGACGCGGTGCACACCACCGGGTTGGAGCCCACGCAGATTCCTGCCTGGCAGGTGTCCGTCTGCGTGCAGGCGCTACCGTCGTTGCACGCCGTGCCGTCCTGCTTAGTCGGGTTCGAGCACGTCCCCGTACCCGGATCGCAGATGCCGGC
>JAIQFR010000206.1 GCA_020073205.1 Terriglobia bacterium | reverse complement strand
CCCGCCGAGGTCCCGATGTCCTGGAAATAGATCTTGGCGCCCCGGGCGATCCCGTCGTCGTAGTTGACGGTGGGCGTGTGCGTGGTGTCGGGATTCGAGGTCATGTTCGAAATCGAGCCTGCGGCGTGCTGGCTCGTCCAGGTGCCGTGGCCTCCATCGGCCGTGAGGTAACCGTTCACGCAGACGTCGCCGCCGTAATTGTCGTACCCGACGACCTTTCGGTGCGAGGATCCCAGGGTGCCCACCGTGGTCGTGTCCTGGGCGAAGTGCTCCATCTCCGTGTTGAGCCCGGTGTCCATCATGGTGATGATCTGGGCCGAGCCGCTCTTGCTGCCGTCGAGCCCCTCGTTCCAGAGCTGCCAGCCGGTCAGCGTGTTCGTGGTGAACACCCCGTTGTTCTGGAGGATCATCGGGATGGCCGTCGGGGAGGACGACGACGCCAACAGCTGCGGGTAGGTCTTCTCCGCGATCAGCTTGACACCGGGGATCCTGGCGAGGTCGGGAACGGATTCGGGAGCCGCCTCGACTTCGATCACGGTCAGCTCGGGGTTGGAGACGATCCTCTCCGGTTGCGGGTAGATGCCCAGGAGCCCCAGCCCGCTCAGGACCTCTTGGACGTCGGCGCCCTTGTGCAGGGTCAGCTCGAACGCCCAGGGCCGCATCGCGCCCGTGACCGAGTCGTAGACCTCGTCCACCGGGATCTGCTCGAGTCCGATCCGGGGGCTGATCTTGTAAGCCGGATGGAAGTCTCCGACGAAGGTGACGAAGGGAAGGGCCTTGACCGCGGCGTAGGCGCCGGTCGGGATCTTGGCGACGTACGTGTTGGTGTTCACGTACTCGCCCAGTACCGCGCCGGCCGCCTCGAGGGCGTCCACCTGCGCCTGATTGCGCGTGAAGCCCTTGATCTTGACGAGATAGAAACCTTCCTCCCGGCCGAGCTGGCTGCCCGCGTCCAGCAGGAGGTCCGCCGGCATCCGCTCGAGCGCCGCGTTGGGCGCCTTCGCATTGAACATCGCGACGCCGTCGATCTGGATCTCGTCCTCGGTCATGGCTTCGGCTCGCTTGCCGACCAGGGTGTACGGAGGAAGGGCGGTCCTATAGGGCCACCAGGCCTGGCCCCTTCGGACCTCCGGCCGATGCATGACCGCCGTCGATCTCGGGCCGGACGACTTCGGGCCCGCGATGTCCTCCCGGCCCACCGGGTTTCCTTCGCCGTCGGTGAACGCCTTGACTTTCTGAGACGTTCCGCTCGACGACGTCTGATCCGGAGGCGGTCCCGCGGCGAAGACCACCGCCGCGGTCGCGAAAAGTGCCGTTATGATCAAGACTCCCAAGAGGCTCCTGCGCATCGTGTCCTCCTCTATCGCTTATCTTTCCCGGTCAAGTCGACCGTCGACTTCGAGACGCTGCGATCCACGGACGCCCGCGACGCGACAATCCTCCCGTCGCGCCCGCCGCATCGCTCGATCGCCCTGCTCTTTCCTGTCCGGCGTGTTACGGATGATGATGGCCTCGAACGCAACGAGGATCGGTGCCGGCCGAGCGCCGTGGCCCACTCGCCTTCGCGAGATCAACTCGACGGACGGCGTGGTTCATGGGGCCAGAAGCATCGCCGGCCACGCCCGACGGGTCTCGAGAAACACGATCGAACGCGCTTACCCCGTCGGATGAGCCGATCTCCCGGTCGCGATAATGCCCTTCGTGGGACAGGTCTTCTTGCGACTATCTTTCACGGCGATGGTCCCCTCGTTGCTCTGCGCCACCCGACAGATCCGTCGGGCCGGAGACCCACGCCGAATCTGAACGATCAGCGGGCTGTGCCCCTCCGCGTCCAATGTCGGTAGACATGTGCCCGCCATGGGTATGCTTGTACGGTCAGAGTCGCCCATTGTCCATAGCGCAGTTCGACATTTTCGCCGGCATTTCTTGCGGTTCCGCGATCAGCGAGAAGCGCCGAATTCGACGACGTCGCCGCTCTAGTCAAATTCCTAGATGTCTTAAAGGAACCTTTTCTTCTCCGTTGAGTCCGCAATCGCGACGGGATATATTTCAGAGACCCGCCGCATCCACGCGGATCAGGTATGGGCCGACGTTTCTTGACACTTCGGAGCGTGCGACCCTACGCTTTCGTGCTCGCGATGTGCGAGCCTCCGGCGGCACGGGCGAGTGATGATTCGATCAGAACCTCACGGCGGCACGATCCGTTCCCGACAACCCAACCGCGTCGCTCGGCGGACCGACGCGACCCTGCGCCGTTCTGCCCTCCTCGCGGCGATCGGTGCCGGGATCGTCGTGCTGACGCTCGTGGCGTTCCAAGGCGCGCTCGGTAACGGGTTCGTCAACTACGACGACGGCGTCTACGTCACCGCCAACGCGCACGTTCAGAAGGGGCTCACCGCGGACTCGATCGCGTGGGCCTTCACCGCCACCGAGTGCTCCAACTGGCACCCGCTCACCTGGCTCTCCCACATGCTCGACGTCCAGCTCTTCGGCCTCGACGCGGGCCGGCATCACCTGGTGAGCCTGCTCCTCCACGCCGCAAACGCGCTCCTGCTCTTCCTCCTGCTCGTCCG
>JAIQFR010000205.1 GCA_020073205.1 Terriglobia bacterium | reverse complement strand
CGCACTTCGATCGCCATGTCTTTGGACAGTTCCCGTTGAATCCCGAATGACCAGGTCATGGTGTAGGGAGTCTTGAGATCAGGATCGAAGGAGCGGACCGAATCGCTCGTTGTGGGCAGGAGCCGATCGGGCGTCCTTCGAGCCGGTGCTGGCCGCGTGCGTCGAGGACGCCACCCGCGAGGCCAGGCCGCTCGCCCTGGTGCTGGCCGACGTGGACCACCTCCGCCGGGTCAACGACCGGATGGGGCGGATCGCCGGGGACGAAGTCCTGCTCAAGCTCGCCGGGATCCTCCGGGCCAGCGTGGACGACGAGGCCTTCGTGGCGCGCCTCGGCGACGACGATTTCGCCGTGCTGCTCCCGAACGCGGGTCGCGGCGACGCACGGCAGTTCGCGGCGAGGCTGCGCTCGACGGTCGAGCGGTTCCGTTTCGGCGGGCCGCGGCACCCCGACGGCCCGGCGCGCGTGACGTTGAGTCTCGGCGCCGCCTCGTTCCCGGGGGACGCCGACGGCGGCTACGACCTGCTCGCGCGCGCAAGAGAGGCGCTCGACGAGGCGCGCCTGCTCGGCCGGAACCGGGTCTGGTGCTACCTCAGGCGGCCGCGGGTCCCTCTGCGCGCACCGGTGTACTTCGACGGCGAGCAGCCGCTCCTTCTGGGATTCATGCGGGATCTCTCGCCCAGCGGGTTCTTCGTGGAGACCCCGGTGCCGATCGAGATCGGGATGCGCTGCGCGCTCTCGTTCCCCCTCCCGGCCGTGCAGGGGAACGTGCACGTGATCGGACGCGTCGTGCGCGCGGTCCCGCCCGAGGCGGCGGCGGGAGCCGAGTTGCGCGCCCCCGGCATGGGGATCGAATTCGAGCGGTTCGGCCCGGAGGACCGGCGCGCGATCGACGGATTCCTCCATGCCAACGAGGGCTCGACGCTGCGGCCGGAGAACGGGACGCTGAGCTTCTAGCGCGGTCCCGCCTTGGTCGCGGGGAGCGCGGCGGGCGAAAGCGGGCCCTGCTCGTACCGCTCGAACAGCCGGCCCCATTCCGTCTCGCGCTTCCAGCGTTCGAAGACCCGCCGGTCCCTGAGGGGCCAGCGGTAATAATCGTGATACACCTCGGAGCCGAAGATGAACGCGTGCACCAGCGGCGTTCTGAAGAAGACCTTTTGGAACCGCTTGAGCGGAGAGAACCACAGCAGGTTCCCGACGAGGCTCGCGCCGTTGTCCCCGACTCTGAACCCCCACGACTCGCCCGACACGTCGTCGCCGACCACCTCGATCTCCCGTGGATCGCCGGTGCCGAGTCCGTCCTCGTGGGCGACGCGGAGGTACTCGATCGAGAGCGGGTCGAATCCCATCATCTTCGCCGCCACCGCGTCGATCGCCACCTGATCGGCCGAGGCGAGCATCCAGTTCTTGACCTCGGGGCGCATCGTGCGAGGCCCCGGACCGTCCCCGGCGGTCGTCCCGTCGGCCACCGCGAAGACGCCCGGGTGGATCTCCCGCTGGATCGCCAGCAGGTCCACGAGCGTCCGGTGAATCCACGAGTGGGTGTAGTGACGGTGCTCGTGCAGGAGGCCGCCGAACGCGTTCTTCATCGCGCCCGTGGTGGTCGAGTAGATGTGGCATTTGACGGTGGGGAGATGAACGACGTTCTTCCCGGGGAAGTACCCCGGGATCCTGATCCCGTCGGGGTAGATCCGGTCGAGGACGTGCATCCGGGCCTTCGGCCGGTACTCCACCCAGGACATGTCGCTCTCGCGGAAGTTGTAGAGGACCGGCACCCCGTACGCCGACAGGATCGGGAGGTAGCGGTTCAGGTCCTCGCCCTTGAACGCATCGGTGACCACCGTCTTGTTCTGGACGCAGGCGAGGTCTGTGAATCCCCCGGCTCTCAAGGCGCGGATCGTCCCTTCGAGCTGCCACGGCGTGGTGTTCGCGGCGGGAAACGGGAAATGCCAGGAGATGTTGTCCTTGAGGATCGTGGTGCGGTCCGGCGCGAGGGCGTCCCGCATCCCGGCGAGTCCGGTCAGCCGCTCGATCGAGTCCAGGATGCTCGACGGCTCGACCTTGAGCGCTGCCACCCGTCCCTTCATACCCCTCATTCTCTCAGTTTAGCAGGGAGGAGGATGCCCCGGGATCAGGGTCCCTGGCGGGCACCGGCCGCCGGGCCGGGGGCCGTCTCGATGGCCGCACCCAGGCTCTTGAGGGCGTCGGCAGTAGATGTCAATGCTCCTCTTGGTGATATATTGGATATCATGCTTGAGAATGGGATACTGAGAGTACCTGTTACAGATGGTCTCTGCCTCGTGGGAGTAATTTCAAGATCCGATATCCTCCGAATTGCATTGAGCAATAATTGAGTTGGCACAGCGATCACCAAAAATTATTTGTGCAAATCAAGACAATTATTCTCAGCTTTTTCTTTTAAAAAATAAGGCCACCAAAAATATTGCAGTTGCCGTCAGGACGATGCTTCCCCCGGGGGCGATGTCGAATTCGTAGGAGAGGATAAGTCCTAATATTGTCGAAATTACAGCTACACCGCAGGAGACGGCAATCATAAAGTAGAGATTTTTTGCAAATAGCTGTGCGGTGGCCCCGGGGATTACGAGAAGCGCCGAGATCAGAATAATCCCGACGATCTTCATAGAGATGACGATGGAGATCGAAAGTAGAA
>JAIQFR010000204.1 GCA_020073205.1 Terriglobia bacterium | reverse complement strand
GATCTCGCCGCAGAGCCACCGCATGTAGTCGATGGCATGGCTCTCGTCGAGGAGGCAGCCCCCGCCCTGCTTGACGTCGGCCATGTAGAACGTGCGATAGTCGGCACCTGGGTAGCGGGTGCTCAAATGATACGCGTACTCGGTGCGCGCCGCCCGTACCGGACCGATGCGCCCCTCCTTGAGCATCCGTTCCACCAGCTGCATGGGCGGCCAGTAGCGCCAGTTGTAGGCGGTGAGCACACGGAGCCCCTTGACGTCGCACTCGCGAAGGAGCTCCTCTACCCCGTCGACGGACTGGGTGAGCGGCTTCTCGATCATCAGGTGCACGCTTCGGTCCAGGCTCATTCGCGCGACGGCGAGATGCGAGTCCGGCGGGGTGCAGACGACGACGCCGTCTGCGCCGTCGAGCGCAGCCTCGAGCGTGGAAGTCACGGTCGCGAACGGGAAGTGCCGGGCAGCGGTCTCCCGTTGGGCCGGCGCCAGGTCGTACGCGGTGAGTGTCTCCACCCCGACGACTCGGAAGTTCTGGAGATGGCGGCGACCAATGGATCCGAGACCTATAATCGCGAGTTTCACAGTTCCTCCTTGCTCGACATAATGGGCAGCTCCGCGGCGCGGCCCGGGGTGGTGGCCCCGGCATGCCGCTTATTCCACTCCGCTTCGTACTGGGCGATGTGCCGCAGGTCTCGCTGGACCATGAGCTCCCGAAGACCGTACAGCTCCACGGCGTTGAACTTCTTGCAGATGACGGCTGTCACTCGCGTGGCGTCGCCGAGGTCGAGGATGAAGGCCTCTAGGTCCCCGCCGTACTGCTCGAGGATCTGCTTCTTGAAGGTGTAGTACCACTCCGTCCCCGGATAGGGCGTCACGAAGAACGGTTTGACCTGGAGCCCGAGCCGCTCCCAGGCTTTGACGTTGTCGTAGATGCTGTCGAAGTCCTCGTCGGGAAACCCAAACATCTGATTGGGAATGGGCCGGATGTCCGCTTCGAGCGTCCACCGTAACGACCGCTCGTTCGTCTCGGGAGTAGCTCCCTTGCCGACCGTCTTCATGACCCGCGCGGAGAAGCTCTCGTAGCCGTACAGGAGGTGGGAACACCCCGCTTGCTTCAGGGTGGTCAGCAGCTCGCGGTTGACGAGCGTCGCGTGGCTCGTGCCTCCCCAGTGCACGCCCGTGCATCGCTCGGGATCGTGGGGCACCCCGTCGCGGATGCATTGAGGCTGAAGCCCCTCCTCGATCCACAAGCGCGCGATGTCGGTCAGCCACCGCTTGCCGGAGTACTGGTGCATCGTCATGAGGTTTTCATCGAGGAAGGCGACGAAGTCGATGCCGAAGCGCTCGCGTGCGTACTTGACGAGGCCGACCACGTAGCGTGGGTCGTGGTACCGGATCTGGCGGTCGTAGGTGAACTTGACGTCACGCTCGCCCCCCACCGTCTCCTCGATGGTCATGTCACCCGAGATGCCGAGGTGGAAGCAGAAGCGGCAGATGAGCGAACACCCGTAGCTCGCGTTGATGTCGAGCCGGCGGCGCGCGAGCATCCCCTCCTCCGAGAAGAGCGCCATGCTGTTCTTGAAGTAGATGTCGAGCGGGAAGAGCTCCCACGCGGGATAAGGCAACCGGTCGATATCGTCCATCAGCGGCTGGGCCGGGTTGAGGCGGCTTGCTCCCGACGAGTCGCGCCAGACGAGCCCCTTTACGCCCGCCCAGTCGGGATCGCCCGCGTCCACCCGCCGGAGCAGTTCCATGAACGAGATGAAGGCCTCGCCCACGACGCCCACGTCCACCCAGGACAGGAACCGCATCATGTCATGGGGCATGCTCGTGAGCACGCCGCCGCCGAGGACGACCAGCGCCAGCGGTGCGGTCTCCTTGGCGGCCTGGACGATGTGCTTGATACTCGCGTACGCGGTGGTGATCCCACCCACGGCGACGACGTCCCACCGGTCGGCGGCGAGGACCTGCCGTAGCACCGCGTCGGAGGCGCGCCACGCGTTCGCGTCGTAGACTTGCACACGGTGACCTTCCCGGACCGCGAGGGCGGCGAGGAGCGCCATCCCGTAAGGCACGTGGCGCGGATCATCCTCCTCCCGGACAACCGGATTGACGAAGAGCACCTTAGCCATGACGTGACCTCATGCTGGCGTCCCAACCGAGGCGGCGAGGCGAGTCCACTGACTCACCGGCGCATCGCCCGAGAACGGCAAGTCGTTCGTGTCAAGTCGGGCGAGCTCGAAGGGCGCCCGCAGGTCCGGCACCAGGTCAACCCGGGTCGTGAGCCCGAGGGCGCACCCGGCGTCGGGCAGGAGATCGAGCGTGTCGGCATTGTAGGCGCCGAAGGGATAGCACATGACCCAGCCAGCCGGTCGGTGACCATGTACCCGCGCGAGGAACGCCGCGGTCCGTTCGATCTCATGCGTCTGATCCGCACGCGAGAGAGAGTCGAGCCATACGTGATCGGCACCGTGGCCACCCACCTCCATCCCGGCGCGGACCATGGCCCGGAGCTGGGCGAGATCCATGTAAAGCTCCTGCGCGACCGTCGCCTCTTCGGCGCCGGCATGCTCTTCGAAGAGCCGCGCCGTGATCGCCGCGCGCACGGGCTCGGGCAGGCCGCGCTGGAGCACCCGCTTGATGAAGATCACCTCCGGGCCGTCGAAGCGGCCAGCATGAGCGTACTGCCTCTTCACTGCGGCGTTGACGAAACCGCCAAAGCAGGGTCGCGCCTGACGCCGTTTCGATGATGCTGTCGAGGCCGAAGCC
>JAIQFR010000203.1 GCA_020073205.1 Terriglobia bacterium | reverse complement strand
ATTCCGTGAGTCCTGGCAAATATATCGTAGTCATTGGAATGAATCATTGGGGCCCGCTCAATGGATGGAAGATTCACCCATCTAAGGATGGGATTGCAGACTACATGATCTTTGATCTGCAGGGCCCTTCGGCAAAGCTCCGGGATGCCGGGTACTACGATGAGACGATTTGCATCGAGGCGTTCTGCTGCGTCGTGGCCGCCGAGGCCTCCACGGTCCCCGCGGCGTTCTGGCGCGCGATGCTCGAGATCCGCTCGAGGGACTCGACCACGCTCTCGGCGGCGGCGCGCTGGGTCTCCGCCTCCTTCGAGATCTCGCCGGCGAGCCGCGCGGTCCCGCGGGTCGCGTCGAGGATCTGCTCGAAGGAGGCCGACGTGCTGTCCACCACGGCGCGCGCCTCGTCGGCGGCGGCGACGCTCTTCCTGATTTCGCTCGCAGCCTCCCGCGATCCCCTCAGGATCTCCTCGTTGAGCGCGGAGATCTCCTCCGCGAACCGGCAGACGCTCTCGGAGAGTCGCCGGATCTCTTCGGCCACCACCGCGAACCCCCGGCCCTCCTCGCCCGCGCGCGCCGCTTCGATGGCGGCGTTGATCGCGAGGATGTGGGTCTGCTGCGAGAGCGATCCGATGAAGGGGACGATCTTTCCGATCTCGTCCGCCCGCTCACGGAATCCCTCGACGTTCGCCGCCGCGGCCTCGATCCTGTCCGAGAGCGCCGCGATGCCTTCGGCCACGCGTCTCGCGTCGCCGGCGCCCGCGGCGGCCTTCCCCGCGGCGCCGGCGGCCGAGGCGTCCACCTCGCGCGCCCGCGAGGCCACGTTCTCCGCCGCGCGCCTGAGCTCGCGGGTGGTCGCGGTGGTACCGGCGACCCGCTCGGCCTGCTCTTCCGCCCCCCGCGCGATGGCCTGGGCGGCCTCGGCGATCTCCTCGGTCGCGGTGTTCATGTGCTCCGACGACGCCGACAGCTCTCGCGCCGACTCGTGGATGCGCACGGCCGTGGACTGGACCTCGAGGACGACGCCGAGGAGGCTGTCGACCATCGTCGCGAACGAGCGCGCCAGCTCCGCGGTCTCGTCCGAGCCGCGCACCTCGACGCGTCGCGTGAGGTCCCCCTGGCTGATGACCGTCGCGGCGGCGGCGAGGAGACGGAGCTTGCGGGTGAGCAGGTGCGACACGACCCACGCGGCCCCGAGGCCGATGGCGAGATCGGTGCACACGATGAGCGCCGGCCCCCACAGCGGATCGTCCTGGAAGCGCGGCACGACGACACCCGCAATCGTGCAGAGGCACGTGACGAGGAGGAACGAGGCCGCGAGCTTCTTCTTCATGCGAGTCCGTCCGGGCGTGATGGCCGGTCCCGTGCCCCGTGCCGGCGCATGCCCCGGCAAATATAGGTTCCGCCCCGCTCATTACCAGGCGCCGCTCGAGGTCCGCGCGGGCGGGCGGAGCGCTTTCCGCGGGACGCCCGTTTGACAGCCCGAGCCTCCTGTCTTAGAATTCGGGGTCGTTTTAAGTCTTTTGATCGCAACAAGTAAAGCCGCGTAGTCGGCGAGAGACCGAGGCGGGAGGAACGGGATGCACGAGGAGGTTCAAGCGATCCAGGAGCGGGTCCAGCGCGAGTCGGCGGTGGTGGAGCAGCTCCTCGCCGAAGTGCGGAAGGTCATGGTGGGGCAGCGGTACTTGCTCGAGAGGATGGTGATCGGGTTGCTCGCGCGGGGGCATCTCCTCCTCGAAGGGGTCCCCGGTCTCGCCAAGACCCTGGCGGTCAGGACCTTCGCGGCGGCCGTGCGCGGCACCTTCCAGAGGATCCAGTTCACGCCCGATCTCCTCCCCGCCGATCTCACCGGCACCTTGGTCTACAACCAGAAGGAGGGGACGTTCGTTCCCCACCAGGGACCGTTGTTCGCGAACTTCGTCCTCGCGGACGAGGTGAATCGCGCCCCGGCGAAGGTGCAGTCCGCGCTTCTCGAGGCGATGCAGGAGCGGCAGGTCACCCTCGGCGACCGCACGTTCCCCCTGCCGAGCCCCTTTCTCGTCCTCGCGACGCAGAACCCGATCGAGCAGGAGGGAACGTACCCGCTCCCCGAGGCCCAGGTGGATCGCTTCATGCTCAAGCTCCGGGTCGACTACCCCACGCAGGAGGAGGAGCGGCAGATCCTCGACCGGATGAGCGGCGCCGACGAGCCGGTGGCCAGCCCCGTGGTGGCGATGGAGGATCTCGCGAGAGCCCGGGACGCGATGTACTCGATCTACGTGGACGACCGCATCAAGGATTACGCGGTGCGCCTGGTCCAGGCGACGCGCCGGCCCCGGGACTTCAAGCTCGACCTCGAAGGGCTGGTCCAGTACGGCGCCTCCCCGCGAGCCACGCTCTACCTCGTCGCGGCCGCGCGGGGGCACGCGTTCCTCCGCGGGCGGGGCTTCGTCACGCCGGAGGACGTGAAGGCGATCGGCCACGACGTCCTGCGCCATCGGCTGATCCTGTCGTTCGAGGCCGAGGCCGAGTCGGTGACCTCGGACGAGCTGGTGCAGCGCGTCTTCGACGCGATCGAGGTCCCGTGACCCCCAGGGAGGTGCTCCGTCGGGTGCGGCGGCTCGAGATCCGCACCCGGAAGGTCGTGGACGAGAGCCTCGCGGGCTCGTACCACTCGGTGTTCCGCGGCCGCGGCATGGAGTTCGCGGAGGTGCGCGAGTACGAGCCGGGCGACGACGTGAGGACCATCGACTGGAACGTCTCCGCGCGCATGGGCCACCCGTTCGTCAAGAAGTTCACCGAGGAGCGCGAGCTGACCGTCGTGCTCGTCGTGGACGGGAGCGGGTCCGCGAGATTCGGGACCGGCGCGGCCACGAAGCTCGAGATGGCCGCCGAGGTCTCGGCGCTCCTGGCGTTCTCCGCGATCCGCAACAACGACCGGGTCGGGCTCTTGCTGTT
>JAIQFR010000202.1 GCA_020073205.1 Terriglobia bacterium | reverse complement strand
GGCGAGCCCGGGGCGGACCGGGAGCGCGGAGGCGAATTCCTCCGCGTCGCGCTTCGTATCCCAGAAGGTCGCGAGGAGCGCGACCCGCCTGCCGCCCTTCGCCCACACCTCCCAGCGGTCGCCGCCCCAGCCCGAGGCCGCGGCGTTGGTCCAGGCGCCGCCCCCGGGGAACGCTCCGGCGTCGGCCACGGAGGGGGTCGGCGCGCCCACGAGGCAACCGAGCGTCAGCTCGCCGAGAACCCCCGTCCCCTCCCTCCGCCAACCCTCGCCGAGTCGCCGGCCCGCGTCGCCCACGGCGATGCGCCGAGGCCGGTCGCGTTTCGCGGCGACCCAGTACTTTTCGGGGTGGAGGATCTGCTCGGACGATTCGGGCCCGTCGCGGTAGCAGAGATCGACGTCGGAGGCGGGATAGGCTGCCGTCGCGATCGGGCCGACACGCCCTCGGAGGAGGAAGGTCGCGCCGAGCAGATACGCCCCCAGGAGCTGCCTTCTCAGGACCGGCGGCATCGCTTGGAGCTTCTCTCCCCGTCCCGCGTCGCTCTCCTGCAGCTCCTCGAGGTCCGAGGAGCGGAGCCGCCCGGCGGCGACCGCGCGGGCCGCGTAGGACGCCATGACCAGCGTCGCGCTCCCCTCGTGGACCGCGCTCAGAGCGAAGATCGCGTCGTCGTTCCCGCGGGCCGCGGCGAGGCGCCCGTCCAGGTCGAAGTACTGGTCCTCCAGGGCGTGCGTCAGCTCGTGGGACGCGAGGAACGGCCCGACGCCCCGAGGCATGTGGCCGAGGAGCGAGAACGTCTTGGACGTCGGGTCGTAGAACCCTCCCGCCTGCTCGTCGAAGACGTCGAGGTACTCCGTGACGACCTCGGCGCCCGACGGGACCAGCCCGAGCAGCTCGTAGAGGCTCTGCTCGGCGTCGAGGTCCTCCGCGGTTGCGAGGAAACGCAGCCGCTTCGCCGCGTAGGCGCGGGCCGCCGCCGCGTCGATCACCGTCGCCGCGACCGGACGCTTGAAGCGGAGGCCGCGGATCTCCTCGACCTGCGGCGAGACGTCCGCCAGGAGCGCGACAGGGTCGAGGCCGTCGACCACGGCTTCCGGGGGCGCGACGGGTACCTCGACCGAGCCTCGGGTCCACGCGACGACGCCGGCCGACAGCGGCAGAAGTGCCAGGAGGATCGTCCCCGGAATCCGCATCGCTCTCGACATCTTCGCCTCGCCGGGTGCCGAGGCCCCGGTGCATCGCGTGACCCGTCCAGTCTATCCTTCCCGCGGCCCCACCGCGTGGCGGCGGCCGGGAGAGCGGGATTGAGCGAAGCCGGAACGGTCCTCGTCGACCGCTGGATCCGAGCCCTCGAGGCGCGCCACGCCGCCGACCTCTCGTTCGCGGAGATCCGTCGCGGCCTGCAGGCGCTCTCGTCGCTCTACGTCGAGCGGCGCCACCGCGTGCCGCTGTCGGACGCGTTCAGGGGAGCGGGCAAGCGCGCCGCGTACGCGTTGTTCTACGGGCCGCTGCACTTTCTCGTGGTCGGGCGAATCGTCCGGGATCTCGAGGCCTTGTCTCCCCCACCGGACCGGATCCTCGACCTCGGGTGCGGGACGGGAGCCGCCGGCGCGGCGTGGGCGGTCGAGGCGGGGGGCGCGCCCGAGATCCTCGGCGTGGATCGTTCGGACTGGGCGGTCCGCGAAGCAGGGCTCGCGTTCCGAGCGCTCGGCTTGCGCGGCCGTGCTCGCCGCGCCGACCTCGACCGCGCGCGGCTTCCCGGAGCGCGAGGGGCGGTCGTCGCGGCCTACACGCTCAACGAGATCGAGAGCGCCGCACGGAACCGCCTGCGGGAGCGGCTGCTCGACGCCGCGGTGGGCGGGACGCGCGTGCTCCTGGTCGAGCCGGTCGCCCGGCGCGCGGTCCCTTTCTGGGAGGAGTGGTCCGCCGCGTTCGCCTCGGCCGGCGGCCGCGAGGACACCTGGCGGTTCCGCCTGGAGCTGCCCGAGCGGCTGCGCCTGCTCGACCGAGCCGCCGGCCTCGATCACCGGGAATTCGCGGCCCGGAGTCTCTTCATCCGGAAGCCATCCGCCTCCACCACCTCGTAGCCTTTCGGAGACCTCCCTGCCATCGTCGCTTCGGCTAGACTGGCGGCTTCACCGCTCGGAGCGGTTTTCCGGAGGGCGGCCATGAAATCGTCCACGATCGCGCGAGTCCTTCTGCCCGCGTTGCTCCTGCTGACCTCGGTGGCGCCTGCGCCGACCGCGGGGCCCGCTCCCGGCGCGCCGCTCGTGGCGCCGGTCCAGAAGCTCGGCATCCAGGAGATCCGGCTCGAGAACGGGCTCCGGATCTTCGTGCTGGAGCGGACCGCCTCCCCGACCTTCGCCGGCTACTACCAGTTCGGCGTGGGCGCCGCATCCGACCCCAAGGGCCGGACGGGGATCGCGCACCTCCTGGAGCACATGATGTTCAAGGGAACCCGCGCGGTGGGAACCCTCGACGCCGACGCCGAGGCGGTCTTGATGAAGAAGCTCTCCGACCTCTGGCACGAGCTCGATCGGGAGCTGGACCGGGCGGACGACCCGTTCCAGAAGCCGGACCCGGATAGGGTGCAAGCGCTCCGGGCGCGGATCGAGGAGGTCACGAACGACGAGAAGAAGCTCATCGTCAAGAACGAGTTCGACGAGCTGATGACCCGCGCCGGGGGCGAGTCCGAGAACGCCTCCACGGACAACGACGCCACGAACTACTATATGGAACTCCCGTCGAACCACCTCGAGCTCTGGTTCCGGCTGGAGAGCGATCGCCTCCTCCATCCGACCTTCCGCGAGTTCTGGAGCGAGCGGGACGTGGTGCACGAGGAGCGGAGGACGAGCGTCGAGAACCAGGCCGAGGGGCTGGTCTCCGAGACGCTCGAGGGGTTACTGTTCACGGCCCACCCGTACCACAACCCGGTGGTCGGCT
>JAIQFR010000201.1 GCA_020073205.1 Terriglobia bacterium | reverse complement strand
CGAGCGGCGCGCCCGCTTCGAGCGCGAGGCGAAGCTGCTGGCATCGCTCAACCATCCCAACGTCGCCACCCTGCACGCGCTCGAGGACGTCGGCGGCACGCACTTCCTGGCCATGGAGCTGGTGGAGGGCGAGGGGCTGGACGTCCGCATCGCGCGGGGGGCGATCCCGATCGAGGAGGCGCTTCCGATCGCGCTTCAGGTCGCGGAGGGCCTGGAGGCGGCGCACGAGAAGGGGATCGTGCACCGGGATCTCAAGCCGGGCAACGTCAAGGTGCGGCCGGACGGCACGGTGAAGGTGCTGGACTTCGGCCTGGCGAAGGCGTGGGAGGAACCGGGCGCGACCTCGGACCTGGCGCTGTCGCCGACGATCACGGGGCACCACACGCGGGCGGGGGTGATCCTCGGCACCGCCGCGTACATGAGCCCGGAGCAGGCGCGCGGGAAGCCGGTGGACAAGCGGGCGGACATCTGGGCGTTCGGGTGCCTGCTCTACGAGATGCTGACCGGCAGGCGACTGTTCGTCGGGGAGACGATCTCGGACACGCTGGCGGCGGTGCTGAAGACCGATCCAGACTGGACCGCGCTGCCCGAGGCAACACCTGCGTCGCTCCGGAGTCTCTTGCACCGCTGTCTTGATCGGGACGTGAAGCAGCGCCTCCGCGACATCGGGGAAGCGCGCGTGGCGATCGCCGGGATCGAAGCCGGCGCGCCCGACCCGGCGATCGAGCTGGAATGGACCGGCGGGAGCGGGGGCCCATCCGTCGCTCCCGCCAAGGCGAGGGATTCCAAGAGCCTGAGCGAGCGCCTGGCCTGGCTGCTCTGCTGCGTGCTCGCCGCCGGTGGGCTGACCGTGGCGATCTTGTGGCGCACCTCGACGCCTGCGGAACAGACGATGTATTTTTCGGCGCCGTTCGCGTTTGCGGCGCGGGACATCGCAATCGCGCCGAACGGCCATACGGTGGCGGTGGTTGGGTACCGGGAGTCTGCGCGGAAGAATGTGATCTGGTTGTACGAGGTGGGGTCGCCAGAAGCGAGAAGCCTTGCCGGTACGGAGGGCGCCAGCTTTCCGTTCTGGTCGCCCGATGGGAGGTTTCTCGCGTTCTTTGCCGACGGGAAACTCAAGAAAACGGAAGTCGCGGGTGGCCCCGTGCAGACGCTGTGCGATGCACCGTCGGGCCGCGGCGGCACGTGGAACAAAGACGCCGTGATCGTCTTCGCGCCGAGCGGGCTGTTGTTGAGCGGCTTGTATCGAATCTCGGCTTCCGGTGGAACACCCACGCGGATCAGCACCCCGGATGCGAGTCGTGGGGAAAACACGCATCGCTGGCCGATGTTCATGCCGGACGGAAGACACTACCTGTATCTGGCGGCCAACGTAACCGGGGAGAGCGGGCCTGATGCGATCTTTATTGGGCTTCTGGATTCGAACGAGAAGCGTTTCGTCGTGAAGACGTCGGTGAATGCCGCCTATGCCGCGGGCAACCTGCTCTTCTACCGGGACAGGACTTTGTTCTGCCAGAATTTCGATCTGGACACGTTCGAGTTGACCGGGGAACCCAAGGCGATCTTAACGGAGATCCAGTACCTCCCACGAATCGCTAGGACGGTATTCGCGGTGTCCGACCACGGGCTCTTGCTCGCGCAGAAGAGCAGCGAGGCCTCCCTCTCCCGACTAACCTGGTTCGACCGGAAAGGAAATGAACTGGGCGTAGTGGGGACGCCCGATCTGTATAGCAACGTGGTCCTGGCCCGGAATGGGGAATCGGTTGCGGTAGACAAGACCGACCAGGGGAGCCAGAACACCGATGTCTGGACGTATGACCTGCAACGCGACAGCATGAAGCGGCTGACGTTCGACCCGGCGATCGACGCGATGCCGGTCTGGAGCCCGAATGGCGCCCGGTTGATGTTCTCGTCCAGTCGGCAACACGTGTTTGACGTGTATGTGAAGAACGCCGATGGCGCGCAGGAAGAGCAGCTGATCTTGCACAGCGGCACTGATGACTTTCCCAATGACTGGTCGCGGGACGGCAAGTACGTGCTGTACATCCAAGGAAGGGACGTGTGGTGGGACTTGTGGTACCTCAGCTTGCCTGAGCTCAAGAGCAGTCTCTTTCTGAAGACTTCTGCCACGATCAGGAACGGCCAGTTTTCGCCCGATGCGAAATGGGTGGCGTACGCTTCAAATGAGACCGGGAAGTGGGAGATCTACGTGACCTCATTCCCGCAGGCACGAGGCAAGTGGCAGGTGTCAGCTGGAGGAGGAGAACAGCCGAGGTGGAGGGGCGACGGGAAGGAACTGTTCTTCCTCTCTCCCGAGGGTAAGATGATGGCGGTGCCGGTGAAGACCGGGGCCGGTTTCGACGCCGACGCCCCGGTCTCACTCTTCCAGGCGAATGCCCGCGAGATCATCGCAAATTCCGAACAGGCCATGTACGACGTCGATCGGAGCGGACAGCGATTCCTGATCAACACGCAGGTCAAGAAGGGGGAGACGCAGCCCCTCTCGGCCGTTCTCAACTGGGACGCGGGACTGAAGAGATGAGCCTGGCCTCCGGAACGAAGCTCGGTCCGTACGAGATCCTCGCGCCGCTTGGCGAGGGTGGGATGGGCGAAGTCTGGCGCGCTCGCGACACCCGGCTCGGGCGCGAGGTCGCGATCAAGGTGCTGCCGGAGGGATTCGCGGAGGACCCCGAGCGGCGCGCCCGCTTCGAGCGCGAGGCGAAGCTGCTGGCATCGCTCAACCATCCCAACGTCGCCACCCTGCACGCGCTCGAGGACGTCGGCGGCACGCACTTCCTGGCCATGGAGCTGGTGGAGGGCGAGGGGCTGGACGTCCGCATCGCGCGGGGGGCGATCCCGATCGAGGAGGCGCTTCCGATCGCGCTTCAGGTCGCGGAGGGCCTGGAGGCGGCGCACGAGAAGGGGATCGTGCACCGGGA
>JAIQFR010000200.1 GCA_020073205.1 Terriglobia bacterium | reverse complement strand
GATCTTCGTGATCGGCGATTTCACCGGCCTGATCGGCGACCCCACCGGTCGGTCGAAGACGAGGCCCGCCCTCACCCGGGAGGAGATCGCGCGCAACGCCGACACGTACAAGCGCCAGTGCTTCAAGGTGCTCGATCCCAAGAGGACCGAGATCCGCTTCAACAGCGAGTGGCTCGGCGTGCTCGGCTCCGAGGGGTTCATCCGCCTGGCGGCGAAGTACAACGTCGCCCGGATGCTCGAGAGGAAGGACTTCAAGTCGCGGTTCAACTCGGGACAGACCATCGGGGTCCACGAGTTCCTCTACCCGCTGGCCCAGGCGTACGACTCGGTGGCGCTCAAGGCCGACGCGGAGCTGGGTGGAACCGACCAGCTGTTCAACCTCAACGTCGGGCGCGACATCATGCCGGAGTACGGTCTGGAGCCTCAGGTGGTGCTCACGACGCCGCTCCTCGAGGGGCTCGACGGCACGGAGAAGATGTCGAAGAGCCTGGGGAACTACGTCGGCGTCGACGAGGAGCCGCGGGAGATCTTCGGGAAGCTCATGTCGATCAGCGACGACCTGATGTGGAGGTACTACACGCTCTGCACGAGCGTCTCGAGCGAGGGGATCGCGGAGATGAGGCGCCTCGTGGCGGGGGGAGGGCTGCACCCGAAGAAGGCCAAGGAAGGACTCGCGATGAGGATCGTCGCCGACTTCCACGGCGAGGACGCGGCCCGCGCGGCCCAGGAGGAGTTCCAGCGGATCTTCCGGCAGAAGGAGGCCCCGGACGACGTGCAGGATCACCGGGTCCCGGCGGAGGACGGGAAGGTCGCCCTCCCCAGGCTCCTGGTGACACTGGGCCTGGCGCCGTCCACGAGCGAAGCCTCTCGACTGGTGCAGCAGGGGGCGGTGAGGATCGACGACGCGAGAGTTCCCCCCGGCACGCGGGAGATCGATGCGCGTGCGGGGCAGAGCCTGCTGGTCAAGGTCGGGAAGCGGCACTTCGCGAAGGTGACGTTCGAGTAGCCGGGGGCAGCCGACGACGCCTTGCGCCGGCGGCTCCCCGTCCAGCGACTACCAGGTCACGCGCACCCGGTAGGTCAGCTTGACTTCCTGGCCCTTCGGGACGGTCACCACGAACTCGATCGTGCCCGCGTCGAGCTTCTTGTAGGTCTGGCTCGACTGGACGACCTGCCAGTCGCCTCCCACCGGCTCGCGCACGGTGACCACCGCGTCCTCGTCCTTGCGGTTCCTGAGCGCGATCTCGAACGCCGACTCGCTCTGGCGCGGGCTCAGCGAGCGGTAGTCGGTCTGGGTGCGGTCGGCGACCACGTCGAACGCGTCGCCGACCTTCAGCTTCACCGTCTCGTCCTTCGGCGTGTGGCCGATGGCGTCTTCGCCGACGAATTGCTCCGCGCCCGAGCGGTCCTTCTTGTACACGCGGATGGTCCCCTTCGGCAGCGGGATCCCGAGACCCGCCTCCCGGGCGTTCTTGAATTCGAGGACCACCGAGACCTTCTCGTCTTTCGCGATCGTGCCGTACCGGCTCCTGTACCACCCGGGCTGACCGACCAGGAGGAGGCGCTTCGTCAGGGGCACCGACGGGGCCTCGAGGAGCGTGATCTGCTTGGTCTCGTTCTCCCGGATCGTCGTCGGCCGGTCCAGCGTGTACAGGTGGTACTCGAAGAACGACTCCTCGGCGAACTGAGGAGCGCCGGCGGCCGCCTTGAGTTCCGACCGCATCGCCTCGTAAGCCACCGGCGCGGAAGGGGTGACGCGCCGGACGTCCCCGGCCACGAGCTTGAGGGTCGCGTCGCGGAAGGTGGCTCCCGAGCGGTTCTCGACGGTGACCCATCCCGTCAGGTCGGAGGACCGGTCGTCGGCGTCCACGACCACGACGTAGTCGGCGGACCAGTTCACTCCGTCGGTCAGGTACGACGCCTCGACCTCGTGGGTCCCCGGCTTGTCGGAGCGGAGGGTCCAGACCAGGGTCGGGCGCGCCACGAGATCGGCCGGGACCGACGGGAGCGTGACCCGGCCGGTCTGGTTCAGCACGATCCGGTCGCCGATCCGGTAGACCGGCCCTCCGTTCACGGACAGGAGGGTCGCCTTCGACACGCGGGTCGTGAGGTCCTGGGCCTGCTCGACGACCTCCACCTCCTGGCCGACGTACTTCTCGAGGAGCTTCTCGGGCGAGATCAGGTCGTACTCGTAATTCTGCTCGAGCACCGACAGGGCCCCCGGCGCGGTGAGCGACTTGAGGCTGACCGTCCTCGGATTGATCGACGACGGAACGTCCATGAAGCGCAGCGACGCCACGCCTCCCCGGTCGATCCTGAGGGACCTCACTTCTCGAACCAGCGCGAGGTTCACGTTGTAAACGGTGACCGCCGCCGAGGTCCGGTCGGCCGCGGTGCTGTCGGGAAGCGAGGCCGCCTCGCCCGCGGCTGTGGGCGGGACGGCGAGGAGGAGCAGAGCCACGAAAGGGAGGACGGAGATGAAGAGGTGCGAGCGCATGGCCACCCTCCACCGTGGCCGGGGGCGTGACCCCGCCGCGGCAACCGTGGGGGAGAGCGTCTCCCCGGGACGATTATAGGGACCCGCGTCGACGGGCGTGAGGCCGCTTGACGTGGGCGGCCAATTAGGACAATACTGGTCCGCTTGCGTTCGGTGGGGGAACGCCCGGGCGCGCAACAGAGGGGTATGACCTCCGAGACGATGAGCCGGGACCCCGGAGCCGCCGGCGCAGAGACCTCGTTCGAACCGGGCGTCGAAGGGTTCTCCTTCGCCGACCTCTTCGAGGCGGAAAAGCTCAGGGACCTCTCGGAGCGGTTCGATCGGGAGCTGGCCGCGGCGGACCCGCCGTTGTTCGAATCCTGGTCGACCTACAGGACCGCTCCGGACGCCGAGTCCGATCCCCGCCGGGTGTCCGACCTCCTGATCCGGGTGTCGGAGCACGTGTCCGCTTTCGTCTCCCGCCTCTTCAGGATCGAGGAGGTGCGCGATCGACGGGGCAAAGCG
>JAIQFR010000199.1 GCA_020073205.1 Terriglobia bacterium | reverse complement strand
CTCGGTGGGATCCTCGCCTACTGCCACCACAAGGTGCCCTTCGGAGTCGTCGAGGCGATCAACGGGAACATCCGCTCGATCATCCGACGCGGGCGAGGGTACCGAGACCACGAGTATCTGATCCTCAAGGTTCAGAAGGCTACTGCCCAGGCTCGACTGGCGAGAGCAGCGTGAATCCACGACGGTCTACACATTCTGTCCAAGAGCGGTATTTACCAAGAACTCGTGCGAGGGGAAAGCCGAAATCCAACTTCGCGTGATATCTTTTCGCGCCCGCAACATGCGCGAGGCGGTCGGCGCACCGCGCGACCGAAAGGAAGGGCGCAATGACATCCCCCCGGGCGGAAAAAGACCGGCTCGACAGGATCACCGTCGGCGCGATCTCCGACGTGGCCAGGGGCATCCAAAAGAAGGTCGACCGCCACGCGAAGCCGGAGGTCGCGTTCCCGGTGCGGTCCCTGGGCAACGTGCGGTACGATCCCGCCAAAGGCTACTTTGAGATCGGAAGGGCGAAATCGGTGCGGACGCTCGCGGTCACCACCGCCAAGACCTTCGCCCAGACGCTCAAGATGATGGCCCTCTCGAAGGAGCTGGTAGAGACCAACGACTTCGCCACCAAGCGGGACGCGTACTATCAGTCCAAGAACTGGGGGGACGCCCGCTTCGACGAGCAGGCGGAGTCCGACATGGTCATGGACGACGTCGAGGCGATGTTCTCCGTGCACGGGGTGAGCCGCGAGCAACTGCGCTACATCCCGGACGAGCACGGCGGCGCGGTCGCCGGCGAACTGATCGTTCACGATCCCGATCTCGAGACCGGGAAGGTGGAAAGGATCGACTGCACGAAGTTCGGCTCGGGCGCGTATTCGATCCCGTCCCTGGTGGAGCACCTGACCTTCGAGACCCGGGCCCGCTTCATCCTGTGCATCGAGACCGGCGGCATGTTCCAGCGGCTGCAGAGCCACAAGTTCTGGCAGAAGGCCCATTGCATCCTCGTGTCCATGGCGGGGGTTCCGACCCGCGCGACCCGGCGGTTCGTGCGGCGGCTGTCCGACGCGTGCAAGCTTCCGGTCCACGCCTTCGTGGATTGCGATCCGTACGGGATCTCGAACATCTACCGCACGCTCAAGGTGGGCTCCGGGAACGCGGCGCACATCAACCGCTTCTTCTGCGTCCCGGGAGCCTCGTTTCTCGGCGTGACGCCCCAGGACATCGTCGACTACAAGCTCCCCACCCACCCGCTCAAGGACGTCGACATCAAGCGGGCCAGGGACGCGCTGAAGAACGACCCGTTCTTCAGGATCCACAGGCCGTGGGCGAAGGCGCTCGAGTCGCTCATCAAGATGGGCGTGCGCGCGGAGCAGCAGGCACTGGCGAGATGGGGGCTGAACTACGTCCTGGACGAGTACCTCCCCGCCAAGCTGAAACACCCCGAGCGGTTCCTGCCCTGACGCGCGGCGAGGGCGAAAGTCCCGGCCGAACGGTTAGCCCCCGCACGCCTTTCATGGCAATCTGGGTCCTGCGGGACGGGGTCCGGCCCGCGACGATCCCGCGCCACGCAGGAAGGGGAGGAACATGGGTCGCGATCGACGCCCGACGTTCAGCCCGATGAAGCTCGTTCTGGGTGCCCGTATCCGCGTCAAGGAGGTCAGAAACGAGGGGAGATCCGAATCGGTCGTCATCGCCAACGAGGGCCACATGGACCAGCCGCTCACCGGCTGGATGCTGGCGAGCCTAAAGGGGACCCAGGTCTTCCGTTTCGACGACGGCCTGGTGCTCCACCCCGGGGCGAGCGTCATCGTCACGAGCGGTCAGGGGGTCGCGCACAAACCGCCCACGACGCTCGCGTGGACCGACGAGACCGTCTGGAACAACCGGGGCGACGTGGCGCTCCTGTTCGATTACGAGGGGTCGGAGGTCGCGCGGTTCGCGTACCCCGCGAGCCGCGCCGAGCAAGTGGAGCGCTTGCCGAAGCAGCTCCTCGTGCGCGAGGACAGCGGCGCGTTCCGGATCGAATCCAGCCGCCGGGAGCCGTCGCGAAACCGGCAGAAGGTGCCGCGATCTGTCAAGTCGAAGGCGTAGCGGACCGTCGGCGGTGGTAGGGGCTCAGGACTCTCCGCCGCTCGGAACGATCGCGGCGGGGTCGATGCCGAGGGACGCCAACGCGCCGCGCCACATGTCCGCCGGCGGCTGATCGAGGACCCGCGCCGGATCGGAGGGGGAGAGGATCCAGGCGCCCTCGGCCAGTTCCCGCTCGAGCTGGCCCGGGCCCCAGCCGGAGTACCCCGAGTAACAGTGGAAGCGCCCGGAGGCCAGGGAGCACAGGCGCGACAGCGTGCCGGTCGACGTGCTGAAGTACAAGCCGGACTGCACCTCGCGCCCTTCCGGGTCGCCGTGCTCGGGCCCGTAGAGGACGAACCCCTGCTCCGGCTGCACCGGCCCACCCAGCCGGACGTGCTTGTCCGGGTTCCCGGCGTACGGGATCTCGTGATCCCGGCAGAGGTCCCGAAGCAAGAGCGACGTCTCGCGGTTCACGACGATGCCGAGCGCGCCCTCGCCGTCCTGCCGCAGGAGGAGCACGACGCTCTGGCGGAAGTTCGGGTCCAGGAGCTGCGGGACCGCGATCAGGAATCCAGGAGCAATGCCCTCGACCATGAGCCTAGTCTAACCCGGGGCGCGCACCGCGGCACGCGCCGCTAGACCTGCTTGGACAGCTCGAGGAATCGCGAGTAGGGGATTGCCGTCCACGACTCGGCTCGGAGCGCTCCGAGCGCCAGCGAGATCATCGAGACCTTCGCCGCGGCCTCCTCGTCCGGCGCCTCGTAGATGTCGAGGCAATCGTAGGGGCCGAGGAGGGCATAGTGGGCGATCCACTTCACCGAGGGAATCTGGTTCGCGATCCGCTGCTTCCACTCCTTGCCGATCTCCTCCCGGTTCCTGATGTTCCGGGTCACCTCGGGGGACAGGGTCGTCATGAGCACGTAGGTGGGCATGCCGCATCCTCCCTTCGCGTTGCGCGGTCCTCCGGTCGTCCGCGGAT
>JAIQFR010000198.1 GCA_020073205.1 Terriglobia bacterium | reverse complement strand
AACGGTCCGGCGGGTCCGTTGGCATCCATTGCTCGCACATGCCCGCCGAGAGGGGCCGATTTCGTGCCGCCGCTTCTTTCGTCGATTTCATGGGATGGAGGTACGGATGCGTCCGCATGCGGGCAGGTATCCTGTCCGCCCGTGGACGTCGCAAGACAGGTCTTCTCGGTAGCGCCGGCCGGCGGCCTTGCGCTGTGGAAACGCGCGAATGGAGGACGTGGGAGCCGAGGTTGACTCGACGTCCGCAAACCGCGACCATGGACGGGTCCCCTCGGTCGAGTCTCCCGGCGATTGCACGATGAGCGTCACGCCTCCCAGGCTTCCCGGTCGGCGCGAAGGCGACGTGACCCGCGCCGACGGGCCGCCCCCGCGCAAGCCGACGCCGCCCGAACGGCTCACCGACCTCCTGCGCGCGGTTTTCGGCTTCGAGCGCTTCCGCCCCCACCAGGAAGCCGTCTGCCGCGCGGTGACCGAGGGGAGCGACGACCTGCTGGTGATGCCCACCGGGGCGGGCAAGTCGCTGTGCTATCAGCTGCCGGGCATCGCCCGAGGCGGCACGACCCTGGTGGTCAGTCCGCTGATCTCGCTGATGGAGGACCAGGTGGCGAAGCTCCGGGCGCAGGGCCTGCGCGCAGAGCGGATCCACTCGGGCCGCCCGCGCACCGAATCTCGGCAGGCCTGTCAGTCCTACCTCGCCGGTGGCCTGGACTTCCTGTTCATCGCTCCCGAGCGCCTCAGTGTTCCGGGCTTTCCGGAGCTGCTCTCGCGCCGTACGCCGGCGCTGGTCGCCGTGGACGAGGCGCACTGCATTTCACACTGGGGCCACGATTTTCGTCCCGACTACCGCATGCTCGGCGAGCGCCTCCCTCTGCTCCGGCCCGCACCGGTGATCGCGCTGACCGCCACGGCCACCCCGCTGGTGCAGCGCGACATCTCAGAGCAGCTCGCGATGCCCCGCGCCCGGCACTTCATCCACGGCTTCCGCCGCGAGAACATCGCGATCGAGCTGGCCGAGATGAGGCCGTCGGCGCGTGTCGCCGTGGCCGAGCGCCTGCTCGGCGATCCGGCCAACCGCCCGGCGATCGTCTACGCGCCGACGCGGCGGCAGACCGAGGATCTCGCCCGGGGACTCGCCGGGCTGTGTCCCGCGGCCGCCTATCACGCCGGGATGGCCGCATCCCAGCGCGACGAGGTCCAGGCAGCGTTTCGGGCGGGCCGTCTCGAGGCGATCGTCGCGACGATCGCGTTCGGCATGGGAGTGGACAAGGCGGACGTGCGCACCGTGATCCACATGGCCCTACCCACGAGCGTCGAGGGTTATTACCAGGAAATCGGCCGAGCCGGGCGCGACGGTGCCGCATCGCGGGCGGTGCTGCTGTTCTCGTGGTCCGATCGGAAGACCCACGAGTTCTTCATCGAGCGCGACTACCCCGACGCGTCGGTGCTGGCGCGTGTGTGGAACACCCTGAGCGACGAGCCGCAGCCGCGCGAGGCGCTGCTCGAACGCGTGGCCCTCGACCCGGACCGGCTGGACAACGCGCTGGAGAAGCTGTGGATCCACGGCGGGGCGCGGATCGACGCCGCGGAGAATGCGGCCCGCGGGCGACCGGGTTGGGAGCGGCCGTACCTGGCCCGGCGGCGCCACAAGCTCGAGCAGCTCGAGCTGATCACCCGTTACGCCGCGAGCCGCGGTTGCCGCATGGTGCATCTTGTCTCTCACTTCGGCGACCAGGAGGACGACGGCCGGCGCTGCGGGCGGTGCGATATCTGCGCCCCTCGCGACTGCCGGGCGCTGCGCTTCCGTGCGCCCTCCGCAGGCGAGCGGCGGGCGCTCGGCCGGGTGCTCGATGCCCTTCGCTTGACCGACGGCCAGGCCAGCGGTCGGCTGCATCGCGAGCTGTTCGGTAAGGCGCTCGAGCGCGATCGTTTCGAACGGCTGCTCGGCGCCCTCGTGCGCTCGGGCCACGTGTCCGAGCGCCTCGACTCGTTCGAGAAGGACGGGAGGGTCATCGAATTCCGAAGGCTGTTCTTGTCGGCGTCGGGGCGCGAAGCGGCCGATCTTGAAGGTGTGCCCGTGGCTGTCGAGTCGGAGGCGCCGACCCGGCGCGACAGGCGCCCGCAGCCGCCCGCCGGCACCGACACCGCCCGCGCCGCGAGACGAGAGACGCGCGGGGAACCCGAGGGGGAATCTGCACCCGATCCCGCTCTACTCGAGGCGCTGCGCGCTTGGCGCCAGACCGAGGCCCGCCGCCAGCAGGTCCCTGCGTTCTGCGTGCTGTCCAACCGAACGCTGGAGGGGATCGCACGCTCGCGGCCGGAGGACGACCATGCCTTGCTTCGGGTGAAGGGAGTCGGGCACAAGGTCGTCGAACGGTACGGCGCGACGATCCTCGAACTCGTCCACCGAGCCTCCAGGACCGGCAGCGGCGGAGCTCGTTCGGCCTGATGCGCTCGCGGGCGCGGGTCGGTTACTCTGAGCAAAGGGCGCGCGGATTCGGCGGTGACTTGGAGTACGGTCTCGGATGAGCACGACGAAAGCGCGGGGAATGGCGAACTCGGGAGCGGGACGGTCGACGTCGACATCATCCTCCGCGAGGTCGATCTCGCGGCGTTCAAGGCCCGCCACCTGGGTCGCGGGTACGAGGAACGCGCAGCAGGAACGGGGAAGTTGGTCGACACGGAGTACGACGTTCGCGTGGACGTCCTCGGTGCCGGTCGGTTTCCCGGCGACGGGAGGCCGAAGCCGATCGCATCTTCCGACCCTGCGACGACGGCGATCCGCGGATCGTCCTTGGCGCTCCTGCCCCTTCCGCGTTTCCTCGAACTCGAGCTCGCATCCGGAATGAGCGCCCCGCACCGGCTGCACGATCTCGCCCACGTGCTCGATCTCGTTCGAAGCGCCGGACTCTCCCTGGAGCTCGCCGAGAAGCTCCACCCGTGGATGCGCGACAAGTACCGGGAGCTGTCGAGCGCGGCTCAGGGAGAGGATCCGTACTGATCGTCGGCCGACGCCATTCGAGCGGTTCTACCGGCTCACGGTGGAGTTGGGGATGATTCGCACCCCGGCGGAGATGGCGAAGCACAGCCTGACCGACGCGGTCGAGGTGCGCCCGTTCGATCCCGGCGAGATCGTGGAGCAGGACTACGACGTCTGGCACCTCCAGCCGCTGCTCTACGCCATC
>JAIQFR010000197.1 GCA_020073205.1 Terriglobia bacterium | reverse complement strand
GGCCAACCCCGACCAGGTCGACACCGACGGCGACGGCTTGGGAGACCTGTGCGACAACTGCCCGGCCACGGCCAACCCGACGCAGACCGACTCGGACTCGGACGGCGTCGGCGACGTCTGCGACGACTGCGTCTCGGTGGCCAACCCCGGCCAGCAGGACGCGGACCACGACGGGATCGGCGACGCCTGCGACACCTGCACCGACACCGATGGTGACGGCTTCGGCAACCCCGGCTTCCCCGCGAATACGTGTACGGTCGACAACTGCCCCGCCGTGGCCAACCCGACGCAGGCCGATCTGGACTCGGACGGCTTGGGTGACGCGTGCGATCCGGACATCGACGGCGACGGCGTGCCGAACGGCGCCGACTGCGCCCCGAGCGAGCCGGGAGTCTGGTCGCCTCCCACGGAGATCCAAGCGCTGCAAGTGGACAAGGGATCGTCGTTGGCCCACTTGAGTTGGACGGCGGACGGCCAGGCGCAGCGATACGACGTGGCAGGTGGGACTTTGACGGAACTCCATTCGAGCCCGGGGACGGGAAGTGCGACGTGCCTGGCGGACGACACGACCCTGACAGCCTGGGACGACAGCTCGCGGCCGGAACCCGACATCGGGCAGGGATACTACTACCTCGTTCGGGGACAGAACGTGTGCGCTTCGGGGACTTACGGATTCGGAACCGGGGGAGCGGAGCGTCTGCCCTTAGCCGGCTGCCCCTGATCCGGTGTCGAAATATCCGGAAAGCGATGAATTCGCGGGCCACGGTCGGCAGGGACGTGGAGGCCCGTGCATCCCGGGTTTCTGGGGCTTCTCGTCTCGCTGACTCGCCTTGTCGGACGGCGAACTCCACCGTATATCAGTGACTTGACTCAAAACTCATTGCGGGTGCTTTCGGAGCGGCCACGGCCGTTGGGGGCTTCGATGCGGCGCTATATCGTTGGCGCAGGGTGTTCTGCGCTGCTCGTTCTTCTCGCTTCTCTGTCGACCTCGTGGGCGCAGCAGACCCTCTACGTGAGCGCCGCGAATTGCCCCGGGCCCGGGAACGGTACGTCCGGGAACCCGTACTGCAAGATCCAGGACGCGATCTGCTACCTGAAGAACAACGTCCCCGCGGGCGGCACGGTCCTCGTCCGGCCGGGGACCTACACCGAAGCCATCCGGATCTTCCAGGGGATCAGCGTGGTCTCGACCGACGGCCCGTCGGTCACGACGATCAACGCCACGGGGAAGCCGTGCATCCTGACGACGTGCGCACCGAACACGGCGACCACCCAGTGCACGGCCGTGCAGGCCACCTCGGTGAGCGGGGTGGGCCCGACGACCGCGGACCGGGTCCAGGGCTTTCACATCATCGGCGGCAAGGGGTACGTCTGGACCACCGGCAACATCGCCTCGGTGGGCGGCGGGATCTTCGTGTGGGGCAACAGCTCGCCCACGATCACGCAGAACGAGATCGTCGGCAACACGCTGGCCGCCACGACGACCAAACTGTTCTACGGGGGCGGGATCTACATCAACAGCAACCTCGGGGGAGGCCAGGTCTCCGCGAAGCCCGTGATCACCCAGAACCTCATCGAGGGAAACGTCGCCGATCCTCCCGCCGGGACCAGTCACGCGCAGTCGTACGGGACCGGCGGCGGGATCTACTCCGGCACCGACGCGGCGCCCACGATCGACAACAACACGTTTCACAACAACCGGGCGGGAAACTCCGCGACGGCCAACCAGGTCGCCACCGGCGGCGCCATCGCGATGTACGGCCGCGCCCTGGCCGGGACGTCGGTGCTCTCGAGGAACCTGATCCAGACGAACACCTCCGCCGGCTTCTCCGGCGGCCTCGAGGCGGGAGGATACAACAACGGCTCCGGCGGGTACGAGAGCGGGGTCGGGACCGTCGAGAACAACGTCTTCGACGGCAACAGCGCCGTGTTCGCCGGCGGCGGCCACACCGTCACGACGGCGGTGAGGATCCGGAACAACACGTTCGTGAACAACGTGGCGGACTACGGCGGCGCGCTCCTCCTGGAGTTCGTGGGGACCACGGACGTGCCGACGCTGGCGAACAACCTGTTCACGTTCAACACCGCGAACGTGTCGACGGGCGGCGGCGGATTGTTCGTCGGGGACACCTTCAACCCGATCGTGCGCTACAACGACCTCTTCGGAAACACCCCCCAGAACGTCGCGGGCACGAAGAACGACGCGAGCTACATCGGCGTGAACGGGAACCTCTCCCTCGACCCCCGATTCGTGAACCGGTCGAACAAGGACTTCCACCTCGCCGCGAACAGCCCCGTGATCGACGTCGGCGAGAACGCGAACGGGGCCTCCCAGGACAAGGACGGCGCCACTCGCCCCCAGGACGGGGACTACGTCGGCGGCGCGGTCGTGGACATGGGGGCGTACGAGTACTCGCCGGACTTCGACCACGACGGGATCCCCGACTGGCTGGATCCCGACGACGACAACGATGGGGTCGCGGATGCGCAGGACTGCGCTCCCTTCTCGAAGGGGACGTCGGTCCCGCCCGGCCAGGTCGGCAACACGGTCCGGCTCGACAAGATCGGCGGCCCGAGACTGAAGTGGGGCCGGGGCACCCAGGGGCACGTCTCGAACGTGTACCGCGGGACGATCACACCGGGCCAGGCGTTCGCCTACAACGAGACGTGCTTGAGCACCGAGGTGCCCGGCACCCTGGTGAACGACACGAGCATCCCTCCGCTCGGCACTGTGTACTACTACCTGGTGAGCGCCAAGAACGTCTGCGGCGAGAGCGCCGCGGGCAAGGATCGCTTCGGCCAGGACCACTTCCCCCCCTCCGCCTGCACCACGGCCTCTCTCGACACGGACGGTGACGGGATTCCGGATCTGGGCGACAAGCCAACCCCGACCAGGTCGACACCGACGGCGACGGCTTGGGAGACCTGTGCGACAACTGCCCGGCCACGGCCAACCCGACGCAGACCGACTCGGACTCGGACGGCGTCGGCGACGTCTGCGACGACTGCGTCTCGGTGGCCAACCCCGGCCAGCAGGACGCGGACCACGACGGGATCGGCGACGCCTGCGACACCTGCACCGACACCGACGGCGACGGCCGCGGCAACCCGGGGTATCCAGCCAACACCTGCTTATCCGACAACTGCCCGACCATCTCCAATCCCACCCAGGTCGACACCGACGGTGATGGGATCGGCGACGCCTGCGACCCGTGCACCGACACCGATGGTGACGGCTTCGGCAACCCCGGCTTCCCCGCGAATACGTGTGCGGTCGACAACTGTCCCGCCGTGGCCAACCCGACGCAGGCGGACACGGACGCCGACGGTCGCGGCGATGCCTGCGACAACTGCCTGACCGTCTACAACCCGAGCCAGCAGGACACCGTCGGTAACGGCGTGGGCGATGCGTGCCGGTGCCTCGCGGTCACGTGCACGGCCCCGGACGCGTGCCATTTGCCCGGGACCTGCGAGCCGACGACGGGGCTTTGCTCTGCTCCTACGCTGGCGCCGGATGGAACGGCCTGCAACGACGGCAACGCCTGCACCCAGACCGACACGTGTCAATCCGGCATCTGTACCGGCGCCAATCCCGTCGTCTGCTCGGCCCTCGATCAGTGCCACGACCCCGGCGTCTGCGACATCGGAACCGGGGTTTGCTCGAATCCGAACAAGTCCGACGGCTCCGCCTGCGACGACGGCAACGCGTGTACCCAATCCGATAGCTGCCAGTCCGGGACCTGCACCGGCGCGAACCCCGTCGTCTGCTCGGCGCTCGACCAATGCCACGACCCCGGCGTCTGCGACACCGGCACGGGAACCTGCTCGAATCCGATCAAGTCCGACGGCACGTCGTGCAGCGACGGCAGCGCCTGCACCGTGGGCGATAGCTGCGTGTCCGGCACCTGCGTCGGCGGGCCACCTCCCAACTGCGACGACGGGGACGTCTGCACTCTCGACGCTTGCGATACCGGCGCCGGATGCACTCACGTGTTCCAGGACGCCGACAACGACACCGTGTGCGATGCCCACGACTGCGCCCCCAACGATCCCGCGGTCTGGACCTTGCCCGTGGAGATCTTGGGGCTGCGGGTCGACAAGGGCGCCACGACGCACTTGAGCTGGGCCGCGCAGGGCCAGGCGCAACGGTATGACGTGGTCGGCGGCGCCCTGCCGGACCTCCGAACCGGACAGGGTTCCGGTGGGGCGGCCTGCCTGGGAGACGACGCGCCGCTCTCAGCGTGGGACGACAGCTCGCGGCCGGATCCCGTCGTCGGTCAGGGATACTACTACCTCGTTCGCGGACAGAACGTCTGCGGCTCCGGATCTTACGGATTCGCAACTGGTGGAGCCGAGCGCCTTCCGGTTGCGGGCTGTCCCTGACCTGAAGGCGATCCTCCCGGAAGCCGCAGCGGCCCACGAGGGCTTCCGCGAGCCCGGCCTCGCTCCAGCGACTCCGCAACCACGGTCTTCCGCCTTGTGGATGCGCGCTCTCCACCGTATAGACACCAAGCTCGGGCCCGACACAACCTCTGTGGCGGGTGGCCGCGACCGGGTGGCGCCGCGATGCCGCTGTTCACCGCGCGCGGCGGGACCGCGCTGGCTTTCGTTGTTCTCGCTACCTTCTCGACGGCGTGGGCGCAGCAGACCGTCTACGTACATGCCACGAACTGTCCCGGTCCCGGGGACGGCACGTCCGGCAACCCGTACTGCAAGATCCAGGACGCGATCTGTTACCTGAAGAACGACGTCCCCGCGGGCGGCACGGTCCTGGTGCTGCCGGGGACCTATGCCGAAGCCATCCGGATCTTCCAGGGGATCAGCGTGGTCTCGACCGACGGCCCGTCGGTCACGACGATCGACGCCACGGGCAAGCCGTGCGTTCAGTTGGACTGCACTCCCAACGGCGCGACCACCCAGTGCACGGCCGTGCAGGCCACCTCGGTGAGCGGGGTGGGCCCGACGACCGCGGACCGGGTCCAGGGCTTTCACATCATCGGCGGCAAGGGGTACGTCTGGACCACCGGCAACATCGCCTCGGTGGGCGGCGGGATCTTCGTGTGGGGCAACAGCTCGCCCACGATCACGCAGAACGAG
>JAIQFR010000196.1 GCA_020073205.1 Terriglobia bacterium | reverse complement strand
ACGAGCCGGTAGCAGAGTCCGATGCGGCGGCGCAGGCCGATGGCGGCGAGCAGCCTGGCGTAGGTGGGTGAGTTGCAGGAGCTCACCGGGCACCAGCCGGCTTCGCCGGTTGCCTGCCCTTCTACCACGTAGCGTATCATGGCTACCTCCTGCTGTCTTCATTCAATTGGAGGCCGGCGACCGCCGCCCGGTTGCTCGCGCGCACGTCGTCCGGCCCGGGCCGAACGCGTGGGTCGAGGTTACCGTCGTCGAGGGCCGGAAGCACCAGGTCCGGGCGATGCTCGAGGCGATCGGGCACCCGGTCCAGCGGCTCCGGAGGATCCGTTACGACGGCGTCGAGCTGGGAAGCCTCGCCACGGGACGTCTCCGGCCCCTGACCGCCGAGGAGGTCGCACGGCTGCGCCGCGCTTCCCGGACGGCTCCTGCACCTCCCGCGGACCGGGAATCCGGTTAATCCCCTGAAAATGCGGCGGTTCTTGACACGAGCCGCCCTCTTCTCTAGCATGGTGCCTTTGTCGGCGCGCTGTGCGCGACCGACAGCCCGGTCCACGTGACCCGGCAACTCGGGGGACGTTCGCGACAACACGGGCGCGAAGACCCTTCCAGGAGGTTGGAACGCAGATCATGGATACCCAGCAGCAGCCGCCCGAGGTGAACAAGGACTCCGCGCCTCCCGACGAGCCGCAGGAGAGCGGAAGTCTCGCGGAGCGCGAGGCGAGCGAGACCGACGCATCCCCTTCCTCCGAGCCCGCGGAGGACGTCGAGGATTTCGGCCTGGCGTTCGAGAAGTGGGAAGGCGGTCTCAAGCCCCTCAAGGAGGGGGAGGTCGTCCAGGGCCGCGTGATCAAGATCCTCGACAAGGAAGTGATCGTCGACATCGGATACAAGTCCGAGGGCGTGATCGATATCGACGAGGTTCGCGCCCCCGACGGTACCCTCACCGTGAAGGAGGGTGATCGCGTCGAGGTGCTCCTCGAGAAGGCAGAGAACAACGACGGCTACGTGGTCCTCTCCCGGGAAAAAGCGGAGAAGATGAAGATCTGGGACGAGGTCGAACGGGCCTTCGAGACCGGCGAGCCCGTCATCGGCCGCGTCATCGACCGGATCAAGGGCGGCCTCAAGGTGGACATCGGGGTCCCGGCGTTCCTGCCGGGCTCCCTCGTGGACGTGCGCCCCGTGAGGAACCTCGACGCACTGAAGGGGCAGCAGTTCCGCATGAGGGTGATCAAGGTCAACAAGCGGCGCGGGAACATCGTGCTCTCCCGCAAGGCGGTCCTCGAGGAGGAGAACGCCGAGAAGAAGAAGAAGACGCTCGCCGATCTCGAGGAGGGCAAGGTCCTCCGCGGCGTGGTGAAGAACCTCACCGAGTACGGCGCATTCATCGATCTCGGGGGAATCGACGGCCTGCTCCACATCACCGACATGGCGTGGGGCCGGATCAGCCACCCGTCCGAAAAATTCCAGATCGGGGACGAGGTGGACGTGATCGTCCTCAAGTTCGACCGCGAGCGCGAACGCGTCTCCCTGGGGTTCAAGCAGCTCCAGGAGGACCCGTGGGAGAGCGCCGCATCGAAGTACCCGCCCCACACGCGGATCAGGGGCAAGGTGGTCAGCCTCACCGACTACGGAGCCTTCGTGGAGGTCGAGGAGGGAATCGAAGGGCTCATCCACGTCTCCGAGATGTCCTGGACCAAGAGGGTCAAGCACCCCTCGAAGATCCTCTCGGTGGGCGACTGGGTCGAGTGCGTCGTCCTCGAGATCGACCAGGAGGGCCGGCGCCTGTCCCTCGGCCTGAAGCAGACCGAGCCGAACCCATGGGACCTGATCGATACGAAGTACCGGGTCGGCGACCTGATCCGGGGCAAGGTGCGCAACATCACCGACTTCGGGGTCTTCGTCGAGGTCGAGGAGGGCATCGACGGTCTCGTGCACATCTCCGACCTCTCGTGGACGCGCCGAGTCAAGCACCCGAGCGAGGTGTTCAAGAAGGGAGACGACGTCGAGGCGGTCATCCTGAAGATCGACTCGGAGAATCAGCGGCTCTCCCTCGGCGTGAAGCAGCTCCAGCCCAACGTCATCGAGGACTTCTTCCGGAGCCACGGGGTTGGCGACATCTTGACCGGGCGCATCGTCCGCCTGACCGAGTTCGGCGCGTTCGTCGAGCTGTTCGAGGGGATCGAGGGGCTCGTCCACATTTCGGAGATGGCGAAGGAGCGGATCGAGAAGCCCGAGGACCTGTTTGCCGTGGACCAGCAGGTCCGCGTGAAGATCATCAAGGTGGATCCCGTCGAGAAGAAGATCGGACTGTCGATCAAGGCGGCGCTGGACGAGCCCGACGAGGCGACCGTCGAATCGTACCGCGGCGGCCAGGAAGGCGACGGGAGCGCGACCCTGGGTGACATCATTCGGCCGGGCCTCCTTGCCCCCGGCCGGGGCCCCGAGGACTCCGAGGAGACGCCGGTCGACGAGGAATGAGGCACGACGACGGGGGGGCGCCGGAGCGACCGCTGGCCACCCGCTTGAGGGCGGAGGGGAATCGATGACCAAGGCCGACCTCGTGGAGGAAGTGATCAGGGTCTCGAGCCTCAGCAAGAAGCAGGCGGAAATCATCGTGAACACGGTCTTCGACTCGGTCGTCGAAGCGCTCCAGCGGGACGACAAGATCGAGCTCAGGGGTTTCGGCAGCTTCCGCGTCCGCCGCCGCCGCTCCCGACAGGGAAGGAACCCGAAGACCGGCGACCGGGTCGCCGTGCCCGCGAAGCGCATCCCTTACTTCAAGCCGGGCAAAGAGCTGAAGGATCTCATCAACGGCGGTCCCGAGGCCGGGGCTCAGGAGGCCGCGGCTGGCGAGCCCGCGGGCACGCCTCCGCAGCGGCTCTGACGTCGGGGCGCAGGGCGGCAGGCGAGACGGGGAGCCCGTCCATGGACCACCTTTTCTCCCCCTGGCGCTATGCCTACGTAACGAGCCGGAAGACCGAGGGCGAGTGCGCGCTGTGCCGGCTCGGCTCGGCCGACCCCGGCGAGGACGAGGCGGGATTCGTGGTGGCGCGCGCGCGCCACCGCTTCGTCGTCCTGAACATCTACCCGTACAACTCCGGTCACCTGATGATCGTGCCCTACCGTCACGTCCCGCGCCTGGGCGCCCTGGGCGACGAGGTCGTCCACGAGATGGGCCAGCTCGCGACCCGGGCGGAGGGGGCCCTGGAGGACGCCTACCGCCCCGACGGGATC
>JAIQFR010000195.1 GCA_020073205.1 Terriglobia bacterium | reverse complement strand
ATCTGCGGGGGGGTCACGTCCGAGAGCTGGCCCATGGTCTTGCCCGGGTTGCAATTTGCCGAAACCGGGCTCGTAGCGGCAAGGAGCAGCACCGCCACGCCAAGCACCGCAAAGAGTCTCATCGCTTTCGTCATGATTACTTATCCTCCCCCTGGCTCAATAGTGGGACGGTACGTAGTTGACCGTCGTCTTCATCCGGATGTAGTAGGCCTCGCCCGGGGTCAGCGCGAAGTCCGTTCCACCCAGGGGACGGCCCGTGTAGGCCACGAGGCCGTTGCTCGACTTCACGAACCTCTGAATGTTGGTCACGTTCACGAGGCCGATGTCGTCGAGCAGAGCCTTCGCGGTGGCGGCGGTCTGGTGGTAGTTGTACGCGTAGAAGTTCGTGCCGTCCCTCGACACGCCTGCCGTGGTCTGCTGCAGGTTGTAGGCGAGGGTCGGGTCGTCGGAGCCGACCACGATGTAGTTGACCGTGGTCTTCATCCTCAGGTAATAGCCTTCGCCCGCGTTCAGGCTGAAGTCCGTTCCCCCCAGGGGGCGGCCCGTGTAGGCCACGAGGCCGTTGCTGGACTTCACGAACCGCTGGATGTTGGTCACGTTCGCGAGACCGATGTCGTCCAGCAGGTTCTTCGCGGTGTTGAGGCCGGTCTGCCTGAGGTCGGGCAGCGCGAGCGTGGTCGTGCCATCCCTCGACACGCCCGCGGTCGTCTGCAGCATCTGGTAGTTCAGCTTGAACCCCATGTTGGAGGCGAGGAGGCCGCTTGCCATGACCACCACGGCGAGAGCGACGACCATCACCCCTACGAACGTTCTCTTACTCATCCCTTTTCTCCTCCTCCGAGGTCAGTTGCCACACCCGGTGACGCAGCCCGAGCATCCCTCCCAAGACTCCGCCACGGCACGTGAGCACCCCAGCCCACGTGATCCCCGCGATAATCTACGGAGATAGGCGAAATCGTCAAGGAAAGAATCCCCCCTGCTCCTGGTGCGGCGGGTTATACGAAAGTAAGACAAAGGTCAGTCTATCCTATAGAAAACGATGTCCGAACCGTCCCGGACCGGGTCGGCGTAGGCGCCGTTCCGGACTTTCACCCCGTGATCGCAGTCGAACCGGTCGGGGACCCTCGATTTGCAAACGTAGTGGCTTTTTTGCCCGTTCGCAATGTTGAAGACCACCTGGCCGTTCCGCTTCTCGACGCTGAGACGCGCCGACCGTGAGGTTCCTACGTAGCTGCCGGCGTGCCCCAGGAGCAGCAAGAGGGCCACTCCCAGCATGACCGGAAGCACTCCGGCCAGGGCCAGCCTTCGCGCCGGCAGGAACAGGGAGGCTGGCGCCGCCGGATCGTGAGCGGGGTCGAGAGCCTCGTCGACGATCCTGCCGCGCGCGTGGGCGCTCAGGACCTCGTCGCTGCCCCCGCTCCGTCTCCACTCGGCGACCGCCCGGTCGAGGACGGCGTCGTCGCGACCCCGGTCATGGTCTTTTCGAGTCCAGAGCATGGGTGTGATCTCCCTTACGGTGGAGACTACCGGCGGGACGGGCCTGGCGTTCAACGAGAACGGAGTGATTCTCGCTTTTCTCCTGAGCAAGGGCGAAGCTCCGGCGAAGAAGTGGAGATCAGTGCTTCTTCGGCTTCTTCTCCTTGACCGGCGGGATCGCCAGGCCCTGGAAAATGCGGGTAGGCACTCCCACGTAATCGCCCAGGACAGCGCCGTTGTCGAACTCGAGCTGAGCCGCCAGGTAGAGGGACTGGCCCGACGTCAGGGTCGAAGTATCGAACGTGAAACCGTCGATCGCACCTCCGGCTGCCCCGACGACCCGCTGATTCGTGTAGGTCCACCCGGTCGCGAGCGGTGTCGGACCGAGGGGGGCGGCGGTCACGGTCCACATCAGGCGAATGCCGGTGATCGTATCGGACGCAAGTGCTCCGCTCACCCCATAGAACGAGCTGCTCACGTCCTGGAGGGTGACACTCATCGTCACGACGCTGCCGAACCGGCTGACGACCGTGACGTAGGGTTGGGGCAGCAGCTTCATGTGGAATCCGCTCGTGGTCGTCTCGGTGAGGTCGAAGCTCATCGAACTGACGAACTGCTCGGCCACGCGATCAACCATGAAGTACGAGCCTCGGCCGTCGCTCGCCGGGCTCTGGATCAACGTGATCAGTTCGCCGCTCGGGCAGCCGAAGACGTTCTCGTCGCCCAGGAACATGTATATGACGTGATCGGGGCCGAACGGAAGGAGCCACATGGCGGCGGTGGCAGTCCCCTCGTTCGCCACATTGCGGCCGCCGGCCTGCCAGAACCGGCCGATTACTTCGGGCGTGTCCATGACGGCGCCCGTCATGTAAAAGTAGCTATAGGGGCGCTGGTCCGAGAGCGTCCCCATGGTCTTGCCCGGGTTGCAGTTGGCCGAGGCGGGGCTCGCGGCCGCGAAGAGCAGCGCCGCGACGCCGACCGTCACGAAGAGACTCTTCGTTTTCGTCATGATCTCGTGCCCCCTCCTTGCTGCGGAAGGGCCGCGGGGATGCCCCCACGGCCCTTCCTCTCTCGTTCCTTTGAGACCGGCCAAGATCAGTGGCTCTTCGGCTTGTCCTTCCCAGGCGCGACCGCCTGCCCCGAATTGCAGTTGACCCGGGTCGGCTCACCCACGTAGTCGCTCAGCACCGCGCCGCCGTCGAACTCGAGCTGCGCGGCCAGGTAGACGTCCTGGTTCCCCGCGCAGTCGAGCGTGACGCCGGCGACCGCACCGCCGCCCGCGCCGGTGGTCTTCTTGTTGGTGTAGGTCCAGAGGGCGGCCGCGGGACCCGGCTCGCGCCCGTTCTGGCCGGCGGCGCGCATCAGGCGCACGCCCGTGATCGTCCCGGATGGAAGCGCCCCCGACACCCCGTAGAACAAGGGGCTCGCGTCCGGAAGGGTCACGTCCATCGTCAGGCCCGTTCCCGACTTCTGGGCGTTGGCGATGCGCGGCTGGGACAGCGGCTTCATGTTGAATCCATCCGATGACGCTTGGGTGTAGTCGAAGGTCATCGAGCTGACGAGCTGCTCGGTCACCCGCGCGACCACGAAGTAGGCGCCCCTGCCGTTGGTGGCGGGGCTCTGTACCACCGTGATCAGGTCACCGGTCGGGCAGCCGACCACGTTTTCGTCCCCCAGGAATCCGTTCATGATGAAATCCGAATGGCCGATCGGCGACGCGTCGCGTAGCCACTGGCTCGCGTCGTAGGTCCCCTCGTTGGCCGAGGCGCGGGCGCCGGCCTGCCAGAACCGGCCGATCACGTCCGGAAATGCCGTGCTTGCACCCACCCCCGCGAGATGAGTGATCTGCGGGGGGGTCACGTCCGAGAGCTGGCCCATGGTCTTGCCCGGGTTGCAATTTGCCGAAACCGGGCTCGTAGCGGCAAGGAGCAGCACCGCCACGCCAAGCACCGCAAAGAGTCTCATCGCTTTCGTCATGATTACTTATCCTCCCCCTGGCTCAATAGTGGGACGGTACGTAGTTGACCGTCGTCTTCATCCGGATGTAGTA
>JAIQFR010000194.1 GCA_020073205.1 Terriglobia bacterium | reverse complement strand
CGCGGCCCGTGCCGTCCTGTACCGTGCGGTCGCCGGTGCCGTGGAGACGTTTCTCGCGATCGCCCGCGAGCGGGACCGGGTCGTACCGCGGTTCGTGGAACGTGAGTTCCGGGCCTACCTCGAATGCGGCATCCTGGCCCACGGCTTCCTCCGCGTGCACTGCGATGCCTGCGGCCACGACCGGCTCGTCCCCTTCTCGTGCAAGGGCCGGGGGTTCTGCCCCTCTTGCGGCGGGCGGCGCATGGCCGACACGGCCGCCCATCTCGTGGACGGCGTCTTCCCGGAGGTGCCCGTCCGCCAGTGGGTGCTGACGGTGCCGGTTTCCCTGCGCTACCTGATGGCTTTCGATGCCGGGTTGACCGCCGAGGTGCTCCGGGCGTTCGTGCGCGTCTTGTTCGCCTCGCTGCGCCGCAGGGCGCGCGAGCGGCAGAAGATCCGCTACGCCGATGCGGGCGCCGTGACGTTCGTCCAGAGATTCGGCGATGCTCTGAACCTGAACGTGCATTTCCACGCGCTCGCGCTCGACGGCGTGTTCGACGCCGATGATCCGGGGGAGCTAGGGTTCGTGCCGCTCGACCCGCCGGACGATGCGGAGATCCTGCGCGTCGCCCGAGGATTCGCGCGCCGGCTGGCCTCGCTGCTCGAGCGGCGCGGCCTGGGCGTCGAGTCCGATGCCGGCGACACGGATCCGCTCGTGCGCGACCAGCCACTGATGGCCGAACTCTGCGGCGCTTCGGTGCGCGGGCGGGTGGCGACCGGACCGCGGGCCGGGCAGCGGTTGCGCCGGCGGGAAGATCGAATCGATGTCGAACATCTCCTCGATACCCGGCCCCCCGGTTGCGTGAGCATCGGCGGCATCAGCGTGCACGCGGCCGTCGCGGTCCCCGCACGGGATCGGCGAAGGCTGGAGCGCCTGTGCCGCTATGCCGCAAGGCCGGCTCTCGCCGCCGAACGACTGTGCCTCGATCCGGACGGCCGTCTGGTCTACCGCTTGCGGCACCGCTGGCGCGACGGCACCACCCATCTGCTTCTCGATCCGCTGGAGCTGATGGAGCGGCTCGCGGTTCTCGTGCCACCGCCTCGGTTCCATCTCGTTCGGTACCACGGCATCCTCGCGCCGCGGGCCGCGTGGCGCGACCGGGTCGTCCCGGCGGTCCCCCGCCCCCACGAGAACCCCGATTCATCGGGTACGCCCCGGACCGGCGCCGCGGCACCCGATCAGCAGGCTGCGGGCCGCGAAACCGCCCCGGCGCAGCGTGGCCGGAGGCTGCCGTGGGCGAAATTGCTGCAACGTGTGTTCGGCGCGGAGGCCCTTACGTGCCCCCGCTGCGGGCGGCCGATGCGTATCCTGGCGGCGATTCAATCGCCCGCGGCCATCCGCGCCATCCTCGAGTGCTTGGGGCTCCCGCCGCGTCCACCGCCGGTCGCGCCCCCGGCGGTCGACAGACTGCTGTCCGCCGACGCGTAGGCGACCCTCCCTCGTTGCACCCCGTGCGGCACCAGCGGGCGAGTGTGAGCGCCGACGACTGCGGGCGCCAGGCCGCGCCGCGGCGTGGGGGCGAACAGCTTGAATTCACCCGGGCACCGGGAGAAGAATGGGTGCGTGTGGAGGGTTTCGGGGTAGAGGGCGAGGGTGACATAGCGTTCCAGTACCGGACGCTGCCGCGGATTCGCAGCTTCGAGCTCCTATCCCCTGGCAGGCCGCGCGCTCGGTTGCTTTGCCCTTTCCTCTCCCTCCCTACAATAGCCGCTCTCCCCTCGCCCAGTAATCGAACCCGTCCGCCAATTGCTCAAACGACTCGATGGCGTAGAGCAGCGGCTGGAGGTGCCAGACGTCGTAGTCCTGCTCCACGATCTCGCCGGGATCGAAAGGCCGCACCTCGACCGCGTCGGTCAGGCTGTGCTGAGCCTCCGAGAACGACGAGACGATCCCGTTCCCGTAGATCCTGAGCCCCGCCGCCGTGCGGATCATCCCGAACTCCACCGTGAACCAGTAGAACCGCTCGAGGCGCCGCCGGTTCTTCCCCTCCGCTCGGAGCGCGACCTGCCCGATTTTCTGGTAGAAGTCGGCGAACGCGGGGAGCGTGATCATCGGCGTGTGGCCGAACAGGTCGTGGAACAGGTCGGGGGCCGGCGTGTAGTCCAGCTCGTGGCGCGGGCGGATGTAGTCCGTCGAGGGAAAGACGCGGCGAGCGAGGAACGCGAAGAAGTCCTTCTCGTGGAGGAGGCCGGGGATCCTCGCGATCTGCCAGGAGGTCGCGCCCGCGAGGACGCGGCCGACGTCCTTGAGCGCGGGGATCCGATCCTCGGGGAACCGCATCAGCCGGAGCCCCTCGAGGTACTCGTCGCACGCGCGCTCCGGGAGCTGGTCGCGCTGCCTCCGGTAGAGGATCCGCCAGGTCTCCTGGTCGGTCGCCGGGTACTCCGGGTACGGGATCGCGTCCCCTTCCGGCACCGGCCCGTCGAGGGAGATCGGCACGATCCGAGGGTCCTGGCCGGTCGCGGCGGCCTTCTCGTAGGCGGAGAGATCGTCGTTCGCTTTCATGGGGCCTCCGGGTCTCGGTTCAAGTCGTCAATTCGGGGCGGTCCCTGAAGTAGGCGAGGGCCTCCGGGTTCGCCAGCGCGTCGGCGTTCGAAACCGGCCGGCCGTGAATCACGTCGCGCACCGCCAGCTCCACGAGCTTCCCGGACAGCGTCCGCGGGAGCCCGGGGACCTGCACGATCTTCGCGGGGACGTGCCGCGGTGTCTCCTCGGCGCGGATCGCCGCACGGATCTTCTCCATCAACGCCTCGGCGAGGACGATCCCCTCCCGGAGGCGGACGAACAGCACGATCCGCACGTCCCCGTTCCACTCCTGGCCGACCGCCAGGCTCTCCAGCACCTCGGGGAGCTTCTCCACCACCCGGTAGATCTCCGCAGTGCCGATCCTGACGCCGCCGGGGTTCAGGACCGCGTCGCTCCGGCCGTAGATCACCGCCCCGCCGTCCGGCGTGATCTCCATCCAGTCGCCGTGGCACCAGACCCCGGGGAACCGCTCGAAGTACGAGGCGCGGTAGCGCGACCCGTCCGGGTCGTTCCAGAATCCGACGGGCATGGAGGGGAACGGCGCCGAGCAGACCAGCTCCCCCTTCCGGCCGACCACAGGCTTCCCGCGATCGTCGAGCACCTCGACGTTCATGCCGAGGCCGAGGCTCTGGATCTCTCCCCGCACCACCGGGAGCACGGGGCTCCCCAGCACGAAGCAGGACACGATGTCGGTCCCGCCGGAGATGGAGGAGAGCCTCACGTCCCGCTTGACGTCGCGGTACACCCAGTCGAACGACTCGGGGGCCAGAGGAGAGCCGGTGGAGAGGATCGAGCGGAGCGCCCCGAGGTCGTGCGTCGCGATCGGCCGGAGTCCCGCCTTCTCCGAGGCCGCGAGGTAGTTCGCGCTCGCCCCGAAGTGGTGGATGCGCTCCTCGGCGACGTAGTCCCACAGCGCCGACGGCGGCGTCAGCGGCGCGCCGTCGTAAAGCATGAGGGTCGCGTCCGAAGCCAGAGCGGTGACGAGCCAGTTCCACATCATCCAGCCGCAGGTGGTGAAGT
>JAIQFR010000193.1 GCA_020073205.1 Terriglobia bacterium | reverse complement strand
AGCGCGCTTTGCACAGAGCGGCTTCACCCAGCCCCCGGACGCGACCTTTACCCTCCGCTTGAGCTACGGCGTGGTGAAGGGATATCAGGAGCGCAGGAATCGCGTCAGACGTGGCTCGGTCCTCGCGGTCAACTCGGCGGCGATCCGTTCGGCGAGCTCCCGCTCGAGCTGTCTCACCCGGTGCTCGAGCCGTCTCCGTTCCGCCTGCCAGCCCTCGAGGACCCCCGCGAATTCCTCGCGCGCGGTGCCGATCTGCGCCTGGACCGCCTCTTCCACCGCCGCCGCCTCGCGCAGCTCCTCGAGCACGCGGCCCCCGGCGAGGAAACGGATCCGCGCGCCTCCCCGTGCGGGCTCGGCGTTCACGATGCGCAGCATCTGGATCTCGCCCAGGCGCGCGACGTGGGTCCCACCGCAGGTATTGAGGTCGAGCGTCTCGATCTCGACCAGACGGACGTCGCCCAAGTGCCCCTCGGGAAGGCCGCGGGACCGGATCTGAAGGGAGCCGAGGGCGTGCGGCGGGACCCACCGGGCCGAGACCCGCCGGTCGCGCCGTATCTCGAGGTTGACCTCGTCTTCGAATCCGAGGAGGCGGTCCTTCGGGGGAACCGCTCCTGCCACCTCGATCGCCGTGTACCGCTCGCCCAGGTGGAACGCGGTGGTCGGGAGCCGGTGACGGTCGGCGAGGATCGAGGTGAGCAGGTGCTGCGCGGTGTGCTGCTGCATCCGGTCGAAGCGGAGGGCCCCGTCGATCTCCACCGATGCCGGTCCGAGCGGAACGGGGCGGGCGACGTAGTGCAGGATCCTCTCGCCCCGGGCCTGCACGTCCAGGACCGGCACCCCGCCGATCGCCCCGCGGTCGGCCGGCTGGCCCCCTCCTTCGGGGAAAAAGACCGTCTCCTCGAGACGCACCCAGGCGCGCTCGCCGTCGAACCCGGTCTCGACCACCTGGGTCTCGATCCGGTACAGGTCGGGCTCGTCGTAGAACCTCCTCCGATCGGCCATCAGCGCACGACCATCAGGATCTGACCGGCTCGAATCTCCTCGGCGTCTGCGCAGCGGATCTCGGCGACGACCGCCACGTCCGGGAATCCCGGTCCGCCGAACGCGATCTGGTTGAAGGTCTTCATCACCTCGACGAGGCCCACCGGATCGCCGGTGTGGACCCGCGAGCCGGGCTCGACGAAGGGAGGAGACGCCGGCGAAGGGCGGCGGTAGAAGACACCGTCGGTGGGCGAGAGCACCGCCCACGTTCCCGGCGGGAGTCCCGTTCCGGCGCGGCGGGAGTCGCGTTCCTCGGCGGAGAGCTGGGGGCCCTCTCCTTCGTGCGCCGGTGACAGCTCGAAGAGCGACTGTCCGTACTCCACGGCGAGAGCGCGATCGCGGGGAAGCCCCGGAGCGACCCTCCCCTCGACTCCGTCCGGCAGGACCAGCGCGAAGCGGTGATTGAGGCGCGCGAGGAGGCCGATCCGGCTTCCGGGGCCCAGGAGGGCGCCCGGACGCGGGTGGTCCGTCCAGATCCCGACGGCCGGCGACACCACGCGCGTCCTCCCCTCGGCGCCGTGCTCCGTCCCGACCACGACGATCGGCTCGTTCATCCCCTCACCCCGCCAGGACCGACAGATCGTGCAGCGACCAGATCCTCGGGTTCTTCACCCGCCGGTAGCCGGTGGACTGATACGCCATCTCGACGGCGGCCTCGATCCAGAGGCGGAGCTCGCCGGGCCGAACGATCTCGTCCACGTCCATGCGCGACGCGGCCAGCACCGGGTCCATGTCGCGATTGATGCGCGCCTCTACCGTGTCCATTCCCCTCCGGGTCTCCTCGGCCTCCTCGGGCGTCTTCGCCACGATGTTGAAGTGGTCGTCGAGCTTCGCGTTGAACGCCCCGATCGCCAGCGTCTTCCCCTCCATCACCGCGAGGCGCGTCATCGGCGTCGCGAGCTGGATCAACGGCCGATACGGAAGCCCCGACAGCGCGTAGTACCCGGCCCCCGACGCCTTGCGCAGGAGCACCGTGAACATCGGCACGACGTTGGTCGAGTTGGTGTAGATCAGGCTCGATCCGTACCCGAGAAGCCCCTCCCGCTCGGCCTCGGGACCGATGTCGAACCCCGAGATGTCCTGGAGCCAGACGATCGGGATCCCGTCGTCGTTCAGCGCCCGGGAGAACTGCGAGACCTTGGCGATCCCCTCGCGGTACAGGATCCCGCCCGGGCGTTTCGCGTCGCGGCGCACGGGATCGTCGGTCAGGAGCGGGTTGTTGGCGACGAACCCGGCGTAGAGGCCGCCCACCCTCGCCACGCCGCAGATCATCTCGGGGCCGACGCCGGGGAGCACCTCCCAGAACAGCGAGTGGTCGACGAGTCGCGCCAGTACCTGGCGCATGTCGAACCCCATGCGGTAGTCGACCGGGAACAGGCCCTCGAGCTCCGCCGGGGGATACGCCGGGGGCGCCGGATCGGCCCCGTATCGGTAGTACGCCCAGGCCGGACCGGGCAGCTTCGCCACTTCGGCGCGAAGCCGCTCGACGAGCACGGCGTCGTCGGGCACCCGGTGATCGGCGCAGCGGCTCCGGTGGACGTGGACGTCGGGCCCGCCGATGGACAGCGAGGTGATCTTCTGCGACTTGCCTCCCTTCACCAGCGCGGCGCCCGCGATCACCATGTACGCCTGCTCGGTCATGTAGACCACGTCGCTGATGATCGGCATGTAGCCGCCGCCCGCGATGCAATCGCCGTGAACCCCGGCGATCTGCGGCACCCCCGCCGAGGAGAGGAGCGCGTTCATCCGGAAGATCCCGCCCGCTCCGGTGCGCCCGGGGAACGTCTGCGACTGCTCCGGAAGGAACAGCCCGGACGAGTCCACGAGATAGATCACCGGGAGGCGGAGGCGGAGCGCCACCTCCTGTGCGCGCTGGATCTTCTCCGGTGTCCGCGGCCACCACGAGCCGGACGCCACGGTGTTGTCGTTGGCGATCGCCACCGTCCACCGGCCGTGGACGCGAACGAACGCGGTCACCACTCCCGCGCCCGGAGAAGTCCTCGCGTCGTCGCCGAAGGTCCTCCCCCAGTTCACCAGCGTGCCGATGGGGAGCACCGGGCTGTCCCCGTCCTTGAGCCGCTCCAGGCGCTCCCAGGTCGGCAGCTTCCCTTTCTCCCGGACCCTCGCCTCGTACTTGGGCCCCCAGCCCGCGCGCACCGCGTCGCGCTTCGCCTCGAGGACCGTCGCGCGCTCCGCGGCGGCGTCGCGCTGGGCGCGCCACACGTCGTCCCGGAGGAAGCGCTCCCGCGGCTCCCCGATCGGCTCCAGGATCACTTTGGCCACGTCGGCCCCCTCACCGCGCGAGCCCGCTCCGCTCCAGGAACTGGACGTCGTAGTCCCCGCCGACGAACCCGGGGTGCTCCAGGATCGTCCGGTGGAGCGGGATGGTGGTCCGCACCCCGTCGATGCGCAGGCTGCCGAGCGCGCCCCTCGCCGCCTCGATCGCCCGAGGGCGGTCCTCGGCGTGCACGATCAGCTTGCCCACCATGGAGTCGTAATTCGGCGGAATCCGATATCCCTGGCGTACCGCGGAGTCCCAGCGGACCCGGACTCCGGGCCCGGCCGCCCTCGGCGCCTCGAACGCCACGATCGTCCCGGGATCCGGTCGGAAGCCGTT
>JAIQFR010000192.1 GCA_020073205.1 Terriglobia bacterium | reverse complement strand
CGCGACCGCGGGCGGCACCACGCTCGCGGCCGCGGGGCAGTTCCTTGGGTCCGCCGCGTTCAACTTCTACGAAACCGCGGGCCCGCTCTACTCGGACCTGTCGAAGATCCGGGACGAGAACGGCCAGCCGCTCGACCCGCGCGTGGTGCGCGCGACGGCAACCGCCGGCGCCGCGATCGACGGCCTCCTCATGGCCGGGCTCTTCGGTCGCGTGGCGTCTGCGGTGCCCGGCGTGGGCGAGGCGCTGGAGTCGATCGGGACGCAGACCGTCCGGCGCGCGCTCGCGCAGAAGACGGTTGGGGCGGCCGCGGCGCAGCTCGCGAAGAAGTACGGCGAGCACGTCCTCTGGGGTGCCACGCTCATGGCCGCGCAGTCCGCGGTGAACGCGACGACGCAGGAAGTCGCGAAGGCAGCCTCCGGGCAGCCGATCGAAGTGGATTGGTGGCGGATCCCGGCCACGACGGCCGCGGGATTCGGCCGCGGCCTCGAGGACATGCTCCTCCTCGCGGCGCTCCGGCCCGGGCGCGCGTTCCTCGAGGACCTCGGCCGCGTCCACGCGGTCACGGAGGGCGCAGCGCGCCTCGAGGCGCTCTCGGACAGCGCGCGCGCGTCCAAGCTCCGGGCCCGGATGCCGGAGAAATTCCAGGAAGTCGTCCGGAACCTGGTGGCGCAGCGCGGCGAGGTCCAGAACGTCTCCGTTCCCGTCGAGCGCTGGAACGGCTACTGGCAGGAACAGGGGCTCGACCCGGCCGCGGTCGCCCGCAACGTCCTCACGGATCCCGCGCGGTACTCCCAAGCCGTCCAGAGCGGGGGCGACGTCGTCATCCCGATCGAAGACTATCTGACGCACCTCGCGCCGACCGAGCACCACGCGGCGCTGCGTCCGGACCTTCGCCTCTACCAAGGCGACCCGACGCCCCGCGAGCTCGCCGACGCCTACCGCGCGGAAACGGAGCGCACCGCGCAGCTCGCCCAGGAGCCCGTCGAGTCCCTGAGCGCTCCGGACCGCGAGCTGTACGACACGGAGCGCGGCCGCGCGATCGCGGCCGGCCTCGACGAGGCCCAGGCAGACGTCCACGCCCGGAACCAGACAGCGTTCTGGCGCGTCATGGCAGCCCGGACCGGCGGTGGCTCGGCGCTCGAGTTGTACCGCAGGTACGAGCCCGGCGCCCGACCCGCGGAGACGGCGCCGGCGGCGCCGGCGGAGGCCGGCCAGGCCGACGCCTCCGAGGTCTCCGCCGCGGAGCGCGCTCAGGGCCTTGACGGCCTCCCAGGACTTCGCGAAGGTCTGACCGAGGGAGAGGTCCAGGAGCACGCCGACGCGATCCAGAGGGCCCACGCGGAAGGCGAGACCGCCTTTCGTGCGCGGATCACGGAGGAGGAGGCACGCCAGAAGTCGGAGGCCTTCCTCCAGGAGCTCGACCGAGCCCGGGAGCAGGTCCGGGCGGAAGCGGCCCAGGATCCCGTCCAGGCAGCGCTGTGGTTCCTGCGGAATGGCTCCATGGCCGACGGCTCGGAGATCCCGGAGGCGCTGAGGGACGAAGCCGGGCAGCCGGTGAAGCTCTCCCGGCACTACCTGGCGGAGCGGTACGGGAAGGCGATCCTCTCGGAGATCCCCCGCGGCTTCGTCGAGGACGATACCGGCGCCGAGGGGCCGCGCCCGATGGGGCACCCCGACGTCGTCGCTGGGATGTTCGGCGTCTCGAGCGGTGACGAGCTCGTGCAGGCGCTCCGATCCGGACGCGCAGCCGGCGTGGATCCGGAAGCGGAGGCGCGCCGCCGCCTCGAGGAACGGCATGGGAACCTCGCGAACGAGCCGGCGCGGCTCGCCCGCGAGGCGATGGACGCGGTCCACGGCGATGCCCGCGGCGAGCAGCTCGCCGTCGAGCTGCGCCTCCTCAAGCGCCAGGCCGAGCGAACCGGGACCTGGCGGCCGCGGCCCCCCGTGAGCGTCGCCGGCGCGCTCGAGCGCGCGCGGACCGAAACGATGGGGAAGCGCCTGTCGGAGATCTCCCCGAACGTGATCCAACGGACCGAGCGGATGGCCCGGAGGGACGCCGTCGCGGCCGCGGCGCGCGGGGACATGATGGGCGCGTACGAGGCGAACGAGCGCGCCCTCTGGAACTTCGCGCTCTACTGCGCGGCCGTCGATCTACGCCGGCAAGGCGAGGCGGCGACGCAGCTCCTCACCGGCGCCGCGCGGCCGCCGGCCCGGGCTCGGCTCGGGCTCGTCGATCCCCTCATGCGCGAGCAGGCGGAGTCGATCCTCGAGCGGTTCGGCTTCCTGCCCCGCGCTCCGGAGCGGACGCAGACGCTTTTCTCGTGGGCGTCCGAGGCCGAGGAGCGGTGGGGCGACGAGGTCAGCATCGACGATCGGCTGTTCCAGGAGAATTGGCGCAAGCCCGCGGGCCAGCTCACCGTCGACGAACTCCTGGCCGTCCGGAACGCCATCCACAATATCTCGCACCTGGCCGCGAATCGCGGGAAGGTCCTCACCGCGGAAGGCAAGGTGGAGCTCGCGGACGCCGTCCGGGAACTCCGAGAGGGCGCGCTCGCCAACGTCCCCGACCGAGGACCTCGGCCCATCAGTCACGACGCCGGCGGCTTCCTCGAGGGCGTCGGACAGTGGATCTCCGAGAAGGGCGCCGAGTGGCGGCGCCTCGAAAACGTGTTCCGGTGGCTCGACGGCGGCGCCATCAACGGGCCGTGGCAGCGGTACCTCTGGAACCCGATCAAGGCCGCGCGCACGAAGTCGTACGAGCTCGCGGACCTCCACGCGCGGAAGTTCCTCGAGGCGCTCGAGGCCCTCCCGGCAGAGACGAGAGCGCACCTCACGGACCTCGTCTTCATTCCGGAGATCGGGGAGCCGCTCAGCCGGCGGGAAATCCTCATGGTCGGCGCCAACGTCGGGAACCAATCGAACTACTTCAAGCTCGCCAAGGGGTACGGCTGGACGGACGGACAAATCGAGGCGATCACGAAGCACCTCGGAAAAGCCGAGTGGGATTGGCTTCAAGCGACGTGGGACAGCTTCGGCGGACTCTGGCCGGAGATCGTCGCCCTCCAGCTCCGGACCTCGGGCCTCCCGCCCGAGAAAGTGCAGCCGCGCCCGGTCCACACCGAGCACGGCACCTACCCCGGCGGCTACTTCCCGGCGGTGTACGACCGGGAGGCCTCGGTCGCCGGCGAGCGGCAAGCGATCACCGCGCCCGGCGAAGTCTTCGAGCGGGGGTACTTCAAGCCCACGACGCCCCAGGGCCAGACGAAGAGCCGCATCGAGGACTTCGCGCGACCGATGCGCCTCGACATGTCCGTCATTCCCAGCCGGATGGCGCAGCACATTCACGACGTCGCCTTTCGCGAGGCCATTATCAGCGTCGCCAAGCTCGTGCTGAACGAGGAGGTGCGGGAGACGTTCCGGAGGACGGCCGGCAAGGACTACGTCCCGCTCCTCCTCCCGTGGCTCCGCGGCGTCGCCAATGGTCGGATCTACTCCACCGGGGAGCACCTGAGCAGCTACAACCGGATGCTCGACACGACGCGCTCCCGGGCTACCGTGGGGATCCTCGCCTACAAGCTCACCGTCATCTTCGGCAACCTCGCCAACGTCGTGACCGCGCGCGCCGCGGCGAAGGGGACGTACCTGACCGGCGCGTCGATCGACCTCATGCGCAGCCCGCGGGAGACGTGGGGTTTCGTCGCTTCGAAGTCCGCCGAAATGGCGCACCGAATCGACAACGTCGACCGCGACATCCGGGACAAGGTCCGCGAGCTCGCCACGCGGTAC
>JAIQFR010000191.1 GCA_020073205.1 Terriglobia bacterium | reverse complement strand
GATCTCGAAGTCTGAGACAAACAGTACGGCTGCATCCTGCCATCACTCGCGCGATCTCCTTCTACCGATTCGCGTGCGTCGACCCAAGAAAAAGGCCCCGTACCTTACGGAGCCAAGATGAAGTGATAACGAAGAACACGTGCGAACTACTTCAATGCCGATTGGAGGAGCTGCGGAGGTGGCGGCGTCGCCTGAACACTGAAGCTTCGCTCGGTTCTTGCCAGCTCCTCCGTGCCCTGGCTGACGACGATGCTGTAGCGGAACTGTCCCGCCCCCATCGTTCTTGCCGGGATCATGTCGCGCACCTGTTCGCAGCGGTCCTTTTCTCGCTCAAGGTCAATGGCCGGGAAGCTCAAGTTGGACTCGGCATCACCATGAAGCGCGCGCTCGATGTGCAGCTTTCCTTTTTGCTCCTCTCCCCAGCACACGAGCGCCACGAGCGCCGTGGGTGCGTCCGGGCGGAGCTGCTGGGATTCGGTGCGGACTATCGATCCTTGCGCGCGGGTCACGTTGCCCCGAACGAACGCACCGCGCGCCGGCTGGAACACGGTGATCGGGAGGATCGTCGTGCTGTCGCTGATCTCCGGCCACGTCACCTCGACGACCTGGGACACGATGGTGTCCGTCGAGGTCTCTCGCGCGACCGCGATGACCTCGTGCCGACCGGAGTGAAACTTCTCCTCGCTCTCGAACACGACGGGGACGCCTGAAACGTTGGTGGCGATCGTCCGCGTCGGAAGCTCGCGCGACGAATTGCCCGAGACGACATTGCCGCCGATTTCCCAACTCCCTGTGGTGTCGGACGGAGACGGTACCACCACCTGCACTAATCCAGTGAACGCGCCGTCCGCGTATCCCGTCGGAATCACGGTGGCGGATATCGCATTCGTCGCTGACTTGTTCGTCCCTGAGAAGGCGGCCAGGAGCCGCGAGGCCCGTCGTGCCGCCTCGCTTTGGATCACGATCTGGCTGCCCGCTTGAGCAGACAGTTTCTTCCCATGAACTCTCACTCGAACCGGTAGCGGACGGTCCTCCGGAAATCCTGCGGGATCGAAGCTCAGCAGATACCTGCAGGAGAGATCGCCGAGTATGTCCCTCGTCATCCGATCAGCCGGCACTCCATTCAGAAATGCCTTCCCGCCAGATTCGGCTGCCAGGGATGCAAGCGTGTCCTGCGCATCCCGGACACGGTCCGATGAGAAGTCGAGACCTTCGGCTTGGACCGGATAGAACCGCACATTTTGCGCGGCCGCCTCGGCGAGGACATTCTCGTAGGCGCCCTCCGAACCGCCCGACTCGCTCCGGTGTGACACGAATGCGTCGCTTGCGGACATCGTCTGCTCGATGTGCGAGCCAAATCCTCCTCTTATGTTGCGCGAAATCACGAGCGCACCCCCGGGCAGCATCCTCACGAAGTGCTCGCCTGCGTTTCGCCGCATCGTGTCGGCGAAGTAGAGGAAGACTTTAGGGGCCTCGATGCCCCCGAGCCGGCGGAGCATGCTCGCAATTCTGCAGAGGCCTTCGCGGGCTACCGCCATCTCGTCCTGGTTGTACTGCTTCACGAGGAGTACCGTGGGGAGCGACGGCGCCACCTGCTGGCCCGACAAGGATTCTCCGCGGCGCATGCGTTCTAAGTTAGCTGAGTTTGTTTGTCGGCTCTCTTCTTCCCCTTTCACCCCAATCATTAGATGGGGGCATGCATCCTGGCGGCGTTCTTCCTCGGTCGAAACATCGTTCTTGCCGATTGCTGCCTGGACCTCCGCGACCCGCATTTCCTCGAGAAGCGGGGACGAGTCCACTTGGTCGGGATCGTGCTCAAGCTCCGCAATCGCTCTTAGGATGACTTCCGTACGCGACGTGAATGTCGTATACACTCTCAACGTCTTGGCATTCGAGACGACCATGCCGCGGCTCCCGTCCACGATCAGACGCGGAACCATCTCGCGAAGGACCTCGATCGCCCGCCGCCGCCCCACCTGAGTGAGGTGCCGTTGGTCGAAGTAGAAGAGGTAGCTTGCGGGTCGCGTTGTGGCATGGGACGTATCAGCGGCGCACATCGGGTCGAGCTGGAATGTCGTGAGCCACAGCTTGCCCACCTGGACTTCGAAATCGCCTGGCGTCAGGCGCGAGGCTGCGTCGCGCGGTCCCGTGACTGTGACGTCGAATTGTCCCAGATGTGCGCCTGCTTTCTCTACCAGGCCAGGGTTCTTGGGTGTGCGCTCGTCGGTTCCAGCAAGGGCGAAAGTCAGAGCTGCGCACAACGCGACGCAGCCACACGCTCTTGCAATTGCATTGTGCATCGCCATGATTCCCTCCCTTCTTTGGTTGCGACGGTCGCTTAATTGTCGAAGAACTGATTCTACTAATAATACGCAGAACACAGGACTAATGCAATCTCGCGACAGTGCACAGGCTTCTTCTTGGCGATAGAACGCTCTTGGCTTCCCAGTTCGCCGAGCACTCCCGGCCGGCTCCTTCGGGAACACTCCGCGCACGTTCTTCCAGCTCCTCCCGATTGTATCTACCCCCACAGAGCCAACCCGCGTTTGGACTCGCTGCGCGGGGTCCGATCCAGCGGGCCCCGCGACATGCAAGCAGAACGCATCCTTCTGCTATCACTTCTCGGACGTCGAACCGGCTATCCTTACTTCTCATTGCCGGAATAGACCGCGGCAACTGACGGCGAAATCGCGGTCAACTGCGTCCCAGGCAACACGGCGACTGAGGTCCAGTGTTGCCCTCTAAGGCGCCGCGTGCGGTCGGCTGGAGGCACCCTGACCTTTCGGACAGGTCGCCTGGAGCCTCGCGACGTCGACCGCGGTGGGTCACCGCGCTCACGCAGCGGATCCGAAGTGGCCATTCCACCCCGTCGACTCGCTTGCCGAGCTCACCGCGCATCCACCGTAAGCGTCACGCCCTCGGGGTACTCCTCTGATGCGGTAGCGGCTTCACAATGTCGGTAACCGAAAAAACATCCCTCTCCTGGGGGCGCGCAACCGTTGTTCACAATATGCCCTGGGTTCCATATCCACTGGCACCACCACCCGTCAATGGGTTCCAGACGCACGAATCTTCCAGCGGCGAAGGTCGTAACGATTGCGTCGATGGCGAACGGGTCACCCTGTCTCCAGTTCATGGGCGTCCTGGCAGACGTCGTGACTGCGGGGGACACGTTCTGCGTTATGTCATACTCGAACACAATGAGCTCATCACTGTTTGGTAGTGTGAACCACTCGCGTTCGAGGTCTCCGACGACTTCACTCTGAATGGTGAGCGCGGCCTCCGGCGCCACCAAGATCTCCACCGCGGTAATCGGATCCTCCGTCGGGGCCGGCGGATCGTCGGCCCGTGCCACGGCGCCGATGGTGATGAAGGCAATTCCTGCGAGTACGAGGATGATTCGCGTTCTCATGATACCCCCCTTGTCGTCCGATTCTTCGGAGGATCGAAAGAACAATGACACTCTCTCCTGATCTCAATCCGTCCGGCGATCACATCTGGCGCCGCGGCTGATCAGACTCTTCGCCGACCGTGAGCCAGGCATGGCAATTCCTTGATGGAAAGGTCGGTGGGATCCTTTCGGTGCCACCGCGCCTACCTCGCTTACCGGCTCCACCCGCTCCGCCGAGCGTTCACCTCGCAGTCAGCTTCGTTCTTGTACCCTTCCGTAGACGCGCCAACCTCCTTGCCGTTCGGCGCTATCCGCTTCCATCGCCACTCGCCCTTCGGGTTCTTGTAGAACTCCCATCGGTCTGCCATGGATCGCTCCCTTCCCCGACAACGCCGCGTCGCTCAGATCCGGCGCGCGA
>JAIQFR010000190.1 GCA_020073205.1 Terriglobia bacterium | reverse complement strand
CCGGGTCCTCGAGGAAGCACGCCGAGCGCCTTCCCGCGCCCACCGCGAAGTCGGGCGGCTCGAGGCGCGCGCACGGGTCGAAGGCCTCGGGGCACCTCGGGTGGAAGCGGCAGCCGGGGGGCGGCGCCGCGGGGTCGGGGACCGCGCCGGGGAGGGTGGGAAGCCGCCGGCGCCGGCCGTCCGCACCGAACGGCTCGCCGGCGGCGGCGCCGGGGACCGAGCGGAGCAGGCCGCGGGTGTAAGGGTGTCGCGGGTCGAGAAAGAGATCCCGCACCGGGGCCTCCTCGACGAGCCGTCCGGCGTACATGACGCCCACGCGGTCGGCGTTTTCCGCGACCACGCCCAGATCGTGCGTGATCAAGAGGACGGTCAGCCGCATCGAGCGCCTGAGGTCGCGGAGCAGCGCCAGGATCTGCGCCTGGATCGTGACGTCCACCGCGGTCGTGGGCTCGTCGGCGATCAGCAGCGCCGGAGAGCAGGACAGCGCGATGGCGAGCATGACGCGCTGCTTCATCCCGCCCGACAGCTCGTGGGGATACGCGCGGACCTGCCGCTCCGGATCGGGAAGCGACACGAGCCGGAGGAGGCGCTCCGCCTCGACCGTCGCGTCCCTCCTGGAGATGCCGCGGTGGATCCTGAGCGCCTCTCCGACCTGCGTCCCCACCCGCATCACGGGATTGAGCGCCGCGCCGGCCTCCTGGAAGACCATGCCGATGCGGGCGCCGCGGACGCGGCGCATCTCCGATTCCGGCAGCGCCAGGAGGTCGCGCCCCTCGAACGAGATCCGGCCCCCGGCGATCCGTCCCGGCTCGGTCAGCCTCAGGATCGCGAGGGCCGCCGCGGTCTTCCCGCAGCCGGACTCCCCGACGAGGGCGTACGTCTCCCCTTCCTCGACCGACAGGGAAGCTCCGTCCACGGCTCGGACCGGGCCGGCGGGGCCGTCGTACACGACTCTGAGGTTCTCGATCCGAAGCAAGGGGGCCATCGCCGCTCCGGCGCGGATTCTACCCCGTTCGGCGAACGACCATCAGGGTCAGGTCGTCGGTCCGGGGCGAGCCCGCGCGGAAGGCGGAGAGATCCGCGAGGCAGGCGTCCGCCAGCTCGGCGGGAGGCGACGCGTGCCGCGACGCGACGAGGGCGACGAGCCGGTCGAGGCCGTACTCCTCGCCGGCCGGGTTCCGGGTCTCGGTGAGGCCGTCGGTGCACAGGAACAGCGTGTCCCCCGCCTGGAGCTTCAGATCCTGCGCGGAGAAGCAGCCGCTGCAGAAGAGGCCCATCGGGAGGCCGGTCGCCCGGATCGGGGAGACCTGGGCTCCGTGGACGAAGAGAGGAGGCACGTGCCCGGCGTTCGACACCACCGCGTCGCCGGACGGTCCGAGCTTCGCGCAGACCAGCGTGGCGTACTTCGACGACGCCACGCTCTCGCAGAAGATCCGGTTCGCGCGCTCCAAGAGCGTCTGGAGGGGGAGCCCGACGTCGATGAGCGTACGGAACGTCGCGTGGAGCTGCGCCATCAGGATGGACGCCGCCACACCCTTCCCCGCCACGTCGCCGAGGAGCACGAACTGCTCCGAGCCGTCGCCCGCCGCGGAGACCACGTCGCAGTAGTCGCCGCTCACGGCCCCGAGGGGCTGGTACCGGCGGTGGATCTCCCAGCCGTGCGCGCGGGCGGCCGGCCGCGGCAGAAGGCCCCCCTGGATCCTGCCGGCCAATTCGAGGTCCAGCTCGAGGGCGCGCTGCTCCGACGGGGTCAGGTGGTCGAGGCAGTAGCGGCGCAGGGGGTCGATGGCGAGCTGATCCTCCTCGATCGGATCTTGGCAGGTCTCGCAGATCCCGTAGGTACCGGCGCTCATCCGGTCGAGCGCGGCGTCCACCTCCCCGATGAGCCGGCGGAGGTCCTCGTCGTCGCCGATCGCCTCGGCGGCGGTGGACAGCCGCGTTCGGCGCTCGGTCAGCGTGGTGCGATACCGGGTCTCCATCGCGTCGTCCATGGCGAAACCTCCGATCGGCCGGATCCTCGCGAGGGTCCGTCCATTGTAACGCGGTTCAGCGAAGACGGGCGATCCGCGCCGATGAGGACCCCGGCGTTCCCTCCCGTCCGAGCCGTCAGAACGTGAAAGCGTCGCGGTGCGTGCCGAGCACCGCGCGGAGCCGGTCGGAGATCTCCCCGAGGGTCGCGAGCCGCTCGACCGCGCCGAGGATCGGCGGCAGCAGATTGGCCCCGGATCCCGCAGCGGACTCGACGCCTAAGAGCGCCTCGGCGGCCGACGCGGCGTCACGGCGGGCGCGGAGCGCGCCGAGCCGCTCCGCGCGCTCGCGCCGGAGCGTCTCGTCCACCCTCAGCACCGGCGGGCGCGCCGCTTCCCCCTCGGCAAACCGGTTCACGCCGACCACCACGACGTCGCCCGACTCGACGCGCTTCTGCCACCGGTAGGCGGCCTCGTGGATCTCCCGCTGCTGGAACCCCATCTCGATGGCGCGCACGGCGCCTCCCAAGGCGTCGATGCGGTCGAGGTACTCGCGCGCCCCGCGCTCTACCGCGTCGGTGAGGGTCTCGACGAAGTACGATCCGGCCAGGGGGTCCGCGGTGTCCGCGACCCCCGTCTCGTGGGCGATCACCTGCTGGGTCCGGAGCGCCAGGAGCGCCGATCGCTCGGTGGGAAGGCCGAGCGCCTCGTCCATCGAATTCGTGTGGAGCGACTGCGTGCCTCCGAGAACCGCGGCGAGCGCCTCGAGGGCGGTGCGCACCACGTTCACCTCGGGCTGCTGCGCGGTCAGGGTCGAGCCCGCGGTCTGCGTGTGGAACCTCAGCTTGCACAGCTCCTCGTCCCTCACCCCGAACCGCTCGCGGACGAGGCGCGCCCAAAGGCGCCGCGCCGCGCGGAACTTCGCGACCTCCTCGAAGAAGCTCGAGTGGCCGTTGAAGAAGAAGGAGAGCCGCGGCGCGAACTCCTCGAACCGCAGGCCGCGCGCGATCGCCGCCTCGCAGTACGCGAGCGCGTTCGCCAGGGTGAACGCCACCTCCTGCACCGCCGTCGAGCCCGCCTCGCGCATGTGGTAGCCCGAGATCGAGATCGTGTTCCAGCGCGGGACGTTCTCGCGGCACCAGGCGAAGAGGTCGGTGGTGATCCGGAGCGACGCGGCGGGCGGGAAGATGTACGTGCCGCGCGCGACGTACTCCTTCAGGAGGTCGTTCTGCACCGTTCCCTGGAGGCGGCCGGCCTCGATCCCCCGTCGCCTCGCCACCGCCACGTAGAGCGCCAGGAGGACCGCCGCCGTCGCGTTGATCGTCATCGACGTCGAGACGCGGTCGAGGGGGATCCCGTCCAGCAGCTCCTCCATGTCGTCGAGGGTCGAGATCGCCACGCCGACCTTGCCGACCTCGCCGGCCGCGAGCGGATGGTCGGAGTCGTACCCCATTTGGGTCGGGAGGTCGAAGGCGATCGACAGGCCGGTCTGCCCCTGGTGGAGGAGGTACCGGAAGCGCCGGTTGGTCTCCGCCGCGGTTCCGAACCCGGCGTACTGCCGCATGGTCCAGAGGCGGCCGCGGTACATGGTGGGGTACGCGCCGCGCGTGAAGGGGTACTCGCCCGGGAGCGAGAGGTCGCGCGCCGGGTCGAGCGAGGCGGTGTGCGTCGCGGTGTACACCGGCTCGATCGGGATCCCGGACGTCGTCTCGATGCGCTCGCGGCGTTTCGACGTCCCCTCGAGGGGCTCCCGAAGGACCCGCTCCTCCGGGCGCGGGCCAGTCGAATCGTCCGTTCCCGACATGCGCTTGAGGATACACCCAGCGACTCGGATCATCGTGGGCATCCGGGGGTTCCACCCCCGGACCCCCGGCAACCCAGCGAGCGCAAGGCAGAGAAC
>JAIQFR010000189.1 GCA_020073205.1 Terriglobia bacterium | reverse complement strand
GTGGAGCCGGTGCTCCTTGAGGTGCTGGAGGAGCGTGCCGCCCGCCGAGTGGACCATGCACTTCGGGAGCCCCGTGGTCCCCGAGGAGTAGAGGATGAACAGCGGATGATCGAACGGGAGAGGCTCGAACTCCGGCGGGGCCGCCGGCTCCTTCCCGTCGAACTCGCCGAAGAGCACGGCCCCTCGCGCTCCCGAGAGATCCGGAGCATCCGAGACGTAGGGCACCACCACGGTCCTCCGAACGGAGGGGAGGCGGTCGAGGATGCCGCGCACTCGCGCGAGGGAGTCGTGCCGCTTCCCGCCGTAAACGTACCCGTCGGCGGTGAACAGGACCTTCGGCGCGATCTGGCCGAAACGGTCGAGAACGCCTCCGATCCCGAAGTCCGGCGAGCAGGAGGACCAGACCGCGCCGATGCTCGCCGCGGCCAGCATCGCCGCGACCGCCTCCGGCAGGTTCGGAAGGAACCCCGCGACCCGGTCGCCGGGTCCGACCCCTTCCGCCCGAAGCGCGCGGGCCAGGCGCGCCACGAGGTTGAGAAGCTCGTCGTGGGACCACCGTCGGCGGGCGCCCCCTTCACCGCGGAACACGATCGCGTCGCGGCCGCCCCCCCGCCGGAGCAGGTTCTCCGCGAAGTTGAGGCGCGCGCCGGCGAACCACCGCGCGCCGGGCATGAGATCGCCGTCCACGAGGACCTCGTCCCAGGGGCGCGACCCCCGGACGCCGCAGAAATGCCAGACCGACTCCCAGAAGCGCGCGGGCTGCTCCACCGACCAGCGCCGGAGCGACGTCCAGTCCGCGAGCGCGAGGCCGTGACGCTCGTTCACCTCGCGGCGGAACGCGGTCACGCGGGCCCGCTCGATGTCGGCCTCTGCCGGCCGCCAGAGCACCTCTCTCATCCCGGCGACCCCACTCATCCCCGCGACCTCATTCCAGCGCCGGGAGCACCGTACCCCGGCACTCCCCGAACCCGATACGGTAGCCGTTCCCCTCGCAGCCACCGGCGATCTCCACCGTGTCGCCGTCCTCGAGGAACGTCCGCGCCCCGCCCCCCCCGAGCGAAATCGGCTTCGTCCCGCGCCACGCCAGCTCGAGGAGGCTCCCCCGGCTCCCCTCGTCGGGCCCGCTGATCGTCCCCGAGGCCATGAGGTCCCCCGGCCGGACGTTGCAGCCGGTGATGGTGTGGTGCGCGAGCTGCTGCGCGATGCTCCAGTAGAGGTACCGGGTATTGCTCCGGCAGATCGTGGCCGGCGCTTCCATCTCCCTCGATCCGAGGCGCACCTCGAGCCTTATGTCGTACGCGCCGTCGGAATCCTCGCGCAGGTACGGCAGCGGCTCCGGATCCTGCCGCGGCCCCGCGCAGCGGAACGGCTCGAGGGCGTCCAGCGTCACGATCCACGGCGAGATCGTCGTCGCGAAGTTCTTGGAGTTGAACGGGCCGAGCGGCTGGTACTCCCATCGCTGGACGTCGCGCGCGGACCAGTCGTCCACGAGGACGAGACCGAGCACGTGGGCGCGGGCCTCGGCTACCGGGATCGGACGCCCCAGGTCGTTCCCCGGACCGACCAGGAAGCCCACCTCCAGCTCGAAATCCAGCTGCCGGGTCGGAAGGAGAAGCGGCACCGTCGCGTCGTCCGGCTTGACCTGCCCGCGCGGCCGCCTCACGGGGGTCCCGCTGGGGACGACGGAGCTCGCGCGGCCGTGGTACGCGACGGGGAGGTGCACCCAGTTCGGCATCAGGGCGTTGTCCTTTCCCCGGAGCATGATCCCGACGTTGGTGGCGTGCTCCTTCGACGAGTAGAAATCGGTGTAGTCGCCGATCCGCGCGGGAAGGAGCGCCTCGATGCCCGCCACCGGCACGAGCAGCCTCTCGCGGAGCGCGCCATCGCCCGCGGACCGGGGCTCGCCGGCGCGCAGCAGGCGCGAGAGCGTTTCGCGCGCCTCCCGCCAGGCCGGGCGGCCCAGGGCGAGGAACCCGTTGAGGTCCGTCGCGGCGAACGTGCCCCTCGGCAGGTGCGCGCACCGGTCGAACCCGCCGGCCTCCTCCAGCCCGCGGAGGTCGAGGACGAGATCGCCGATCCGCGCCCCCGGGCGGGCCGGCCCGCCTTCACGCGGCCGGAAGACGCCGTAGGGCAGGTTCTGGATCGGGAAGTCGGAGCCCTCAGGGACGTCGACGAACGACCTCAGCCCGGGATCGTTGGTGGGATCCATGTCGCCCTCTCCGCGATGTCGGGGCGTCGCTCAGCCCAGGAGGCCGAGATCGCGGAGCCCTTGCCGCGGCTCGTCGAAGGAGCAGCTGCCAAAGGCGATGGCGAACACGGCGCGCGCCCGCTCCACCTCCGACGCCGAGGCGCCCCTCCCCCGCCACTCGAACGCGTCGTCCTCGAAGCGGAAACTCCAGGAATCCTCCTCCAGGATGCACGCCTCGACGGCGTCTTCAGGAATCCGGCGCGCGTACGCGAGGACCGCTGCGGCGAACACGTTGAGGAACCCGTGGCGCTCGGTCACGCCGCTTCCCGCCATGCGGCGCCGGAGCGGCTGGTGGAGTCCCGCAGTGCACTTGAGGGGCACGCCGCGGTCCCGGCACTGAGCGATCACGTGGGCGACGCGCGCGGCCGACGGCACGTCGGACGTTTCGGGGCCGCCGCAGCGGAGCTTGAACCCCGGCTGCGGCGAAGGCGCGGTTTCCCCGGCGTCCGCCAGCCCCACCGCGGCGTCGCGGTCGCTCTGGCGCCAGCGGGTGGCCGGCGGGATCTCGAAGAACGTGGCGATCCCGGCGAGGCCCGCGCCGGCGAGGACCGCGCGGAAATCGTCCACGTAGTCGCGCGTGCGCTCGGCATCCGCGGCATCCATGGTCTCCCGGGGAAGCCGCGTCTCGACGGTCTCCACGACGCCGAGCCCGGGGTGACGCTCTACGATCTCGCGAATCCCGGCGGCCTCCTGGCGGATCAGATCGAGGGCCTCGCGATCCGTCGTGCCGCCCCCCGCGAGAACCGCGAGGCGGAACGGCCCGCCGCGTCCCGGCGGCGGGAGGCGCTGGAGCAGATCCCCGAGCACGCCGGCGCGGACCACGAAGCGGCCGAGCATGAACCCCTCCGGCTCGGAGAGGTGACGGACGTACTCGTCCACCGCCGGATCGAGGTCGAGGCGCGCCGGGGGGAACATCCCGGCGTAATCGATGACCCCGCCGAGGAAGGCTCTGAGCGCCGCGCCCGCGGCCGTCATGGTCACGGCTCGAGCCAGGACCGCGCGTACGAGGCGTCCTCGCACGGGAGCGCCGGAGCGGCGACGGTGAGGGGAGCGAAGGTGTCGATCATGACCGCGAGCTCGTTCGTCCGCGTCTTGCCCACCGACTCCTCGGCCTTGCCGGGCTGCGGCCCGTGGGGAAGGCCGTCGGGATGGAGCGTGATCGAGCCGTACTCGATCCCCTTCCGGCTCATGAACTCCTCGTTGCAGTAGTACAGCATCTCGTCGGAGCCGACGTTCGAGTGATTGTACGGCGCCGGGATCGACTGCGGGTGGTAGTCGAAGAGCCGTGGGACGTAGGAGCACACCACGAAGCCGTCGACATCGAAGGTCTGGTGGACGGGCGGCGGCTGGTGGACGCGGCCGGTGATCGGCTCGAAGTCCTCGATGTTGAACGCCCACGGGTAGTAGTAGCCGTCCCAGCCGACCACGTCGCACGGATGGTGGTCGAGGACGAGCCGGTGGAGCGCGTTCCCCTTCTTGACCAAAACCGGGAACTCCCCTCTCTCGTCGTGGACCGGGAGGCTCGTGGGAGGACGGACGTCCCGCTCGCAGTACGGGCTGTGCTCGAGCAGCTGGCCGTGCTCGTTCCGGTACCGGGACGGGGTCCTCACGTACCCCGCGCTCTCGATCACGAGGAGGATCTGGTCGCCGGGC
>JAIQFR010000188.1 GCA_020073205.1 Terriglobia bacterium | reverse complement strand
CTTCACCTGGACCACCCGGGCGTACCATCCCGGATCGCGTCTCCGGACCTTCGCCATCAGGTGATCCCACTCGAATTCGAGCTGTCCCCGGGCGACCTCGATGCGGCCGCGGTCCGTCGCGCGGCGGATCTTCCCCGCCGCGAATCGGTACCCGCGCGCCACGGACTCGGCGTGGACGATCCGGAGGTACTCCGCGATGGCGCCGACGGGCGACCTCCCTTCGAGGAACCGCCGGAGCTGCGGGTGGCGCACGTACCCTCTCGTGCTCCCGCTCAGCACGGCCTGCGCGAGAAGGGCCTCGCGCCACAAGGCGACGAGACCGCGGCGGTCCAGGTACTTCGGATGCAGGGTCCAGAGTCGCATCGACGTCCTCGAGGGTCCCGCGACCGGGGCCGCGCGATCAGGCATCGGGCTGAGAGAGCCTCTTGCGGAAGTAGTCGCGCCATCCCTCGGGAAGGGCCGGAAGCTCGCTCGCGCGGAGCAGGAGATCCTGGTTGGCGGCGTCCGACCTGTACAGGTCGACCACGTCCGCCACGCTGACCACGTGGTCGTCGCGAGCGATCCACGTCACGGCGTCGCCCGCCGCGATCTCGCCTTCGCGAATCACCGCGAGATAGAACCCGCTCCGCCCGCTGGCCAGGAACCGCTTGACCATGTCCAGCCGGTCGAAGCGAACCCCGAGCTTGTAGCACGGCATCCGGGGCTGGGTGACCACGAGCTCGGCCGAGCCGGCACGAAGCCGGTCCCCGATGTTGACGTCGACCTCCAAGAGACCCTCGGTCGTGAGGTTCTCGCCGAACGCTCCCCACGGGAGAGCGACGCCGGGAAGCTCTCGGCGCCAGTACCCGTAATGCTCCGCCGGGTAGACGTAGACCGCCTTGTCGACGCCGCCGTGCACGGTCAGGTCGGACTGCTCGTCGCCGTCAAGGTTCAGCGACCTCACCCGGACGGCGCCCTCGACGGGCTCCTTGAAGATGGAAGTTCGAACGGTCCTTCCGCGCCACTCGATCTCGCGCGGGGGACCGACGTTCACCGACACGATCCTCATCTCTCACCTCGCCGCATCCCGGCCGGTCGAGCGGTGATCATGCGTGCCGAGCCTCGGACCGCTCCGTCACCGCTTGTCGAGCCGTGCCGCTCATCTCATGACTCGCATCGCCGGGGCCAGCCCGAGCGTCTGCAAGACGACGGTCACCGCGATGCAGCCGACGACGGCGAACGCCACCACGACCCAGATGCGCTTGAGGGACGCGCCGGCGGCGGCGGATCCGAGGACGGCGCCCGCGAGCCCCAGCTCGATCGACTGACCGAGCCACCAGCCGAGAAGAAGCGGCCATCCCGCCGTGCTGATCGAATACAGGCCGACCGTCAGCGCCCCCCAGACGACCCAGCCCGCGATCCCTCCGAGCCGGAATCCCGGCGCGGCTCCCCGCGTGCCCAGCCGGCGAAGGAGCCAGTAGAGGCCGAAGGTCAGCACGAGAAACGCGAGATACCCCAGCGGAATGCGGTGAAACGCCTCTTCAGGCTGGAGGAGGAACGGGCTCGGCTCGACGTAGAGCTTCGCCAGGACCCCCGCATGGAGGAGCAGGTCGAAGCCCAGGGACAGGACCCATGCGGCTCCGACGACGCCGAGCACGCGAAAGGCCCCGTTCCTCTCCTCGGACGTCTCTGCCGATCGCATCACGCCCCTCCCGAACCGTCCGCGCTCGTGGGTCGTTCGGCACGACACCGCCCACTGGAAGCCGACGTAGGCCGCTCGCCATTATCGGACCAGGTCGTCGTCTTCTTCAACGCCGGGACGGGCCGTCCGTCGTCGCGGGGCGACGCTCACTCGAGCTCGGCACCCTGCTCGGCCAGGAGCACCCGCAGCACCGAGCGATGGCACCGGGATTCGTTCTCGCAGTAGCACCCCACGGAGAAGTTGCCGTGGTGGGACAGGGCGGCGAGGAGCGCGAGGGCGTGGCGCGCTTCCGGGGCCGACATCTCAGCCCGGTACTTTCTGACGAAGGCGGCCCAGTGTCGGGACGTGGTGGCGGCTTGTCCCAGCTTGAGCGTTTCGACGCTCGGCGCCAGGGTCGGGAACCAGACGTCGTACCAGTTCTGCGAGGCGAACTCGGACTTGGGCACGCCGCGCGGGGGGCGGCGGACCGTTCCGATGCGCACCCCTTCGCCCTGGCCTCTCGCGCTTCCCAGCCTCACGATACGGATGGGCATCCCGGCGTCCTCCTACCTCGAACCCGGTGCTCAACCTCGTCAGACGCCACGCAACCTGTCTCCGTACCTGATCCCCCGCTGCACGGGATCCCACGTCAATTCCGCCGCGTGCCGCTTGAACCACTCGTCCCAACGCGCGGTTGCCTGTCGCAGAGCCCCCGGGGGTACGCGCCCGACGAACGACGCCAGGCCTCCTGCCTCGATGCTGGTCAGCCCCTCGAAGAAGACAACCGCAGTCTCGTACTCTCGCACCGAATAGGGATGGCCGTCCAGGATGCGCTGCAGGATCCGCCGGTGCTTCGACCACTCCGCCACGATCTCGGGTCGAACGGACGCTCGAACTTCGCGACTCGGCACCCAGACCGGCGATCGAGCGCACCCTGACGCGATGGCCAGGCCGAAGGCTGCCATCGCCGCGCCCGTCGTGATCGTGTGCCGGTTCACCCTTCGGGACATTCCCGTTCCCTCGGAGCGCATGACTCGATTGACCGGCCGCACCCGCGGTTCACGCGGATCGGCCGGTGCGGTCGCCATCGATGAGCTCCAGGCGGTGACGGTGACGTCCACCCTCGAACTCCGTCGCCATCCAAACGTCCACGATCGCCAGCGCCTCGTCTCGGGTCAAGAAGCGCTCTCCCAGGGCCAGGACGTTGGCGTCGTTGTGGGCGCGGCCGAGACGCGCGGACTCCTCGTTCCAGCACAGGGTGCACCTGACGCCGCGAACCCGGTTGGCGACGATCGCCTCGCCGTTTCCCGAGCCACCCAACACGATGCCGCGGTCCGCAGCTCCCCGGCCGACCGCCTCGGCGACGGGACGAACGAAGAGGGGATAGTCCACAGGTTCGACGGAAGTCGTTCCGAAGTCCTGGACGACGTGTCCCGACCTCTCGAGGTGCTCGGCGATCACGGTCTTGTATCGATACCCCGCGTGATCGGACCCGATGGCGATTTTCATCGTCGACCCGTCCTGTCATCCCGGCCGTTATCCGATTCGGCGACCTCGGCACTCAGCCGCGGCGCGGAGGGTCGTCCGCTGGAGCGTCACGTCGGACGGCGTCGCTCTTTCCAGGGTCCGGCGGATCCCCCGACTCGTCCGCCTCGGCATCGTCCTTCGTTCTTTCCTCGAGCACGTATCGCGCGGAAGGCTCGAGGATCGCGTGCACCTCGAGAAGAGCGTTCCCCAGCGCTCCGCTGCTGCCGTGCTTCGACCGGTAGTAGATCCAGCCGCGTCGCTCCGCCCACACGGCGATCCTGTGAAGGCCGTACAAGCCTGCGATCACGGCGAGCCCGACGAGCGCGTATCTCATGCTTGGCGCGATCCGCGGAGGCGACGCCTCCGCTGTCAATCCCGATGGCCTCTCCAGAGGCCGACCTGCTTCAAGCTGCCTCCCGGTTGACCCGTCCAGTGACTGCCGATGAGCCAGCAATGTCCGAACGGATCCTCGATGCGACCCATGCGGGGGCCGACCTCCTCGGCGGCGACCGGCGAGATCTCCCTGGCCCCTGCTGCGACGGCCCGGGCCTGCACGGCATCGGGATCGGCGACGAGCAGGTCGATGCGGACGGACGTACCGCCGAGCGATGCCGGGCTGAAGTTACCATGGGACGCCGATTCGTCGGCGACGAAGAATCTGGCGCCCTGGACGGACATCTCGGCGAAGAGGGTGCCGTCAGCGGATTCGACCCGAAAGACCTCGATGGCGCCGAAGGCGTTCTTGTAGAA
>JAIQFR010000187.1 GCA_020073205.1 Terriglobia bacterium | reverse complement strand
ATGGGTAGGTCGTCGCGCTCGCCACGCTGTACCCGAGCCCCATGTCCCCCGCCCCGTCGGTCGCCAGGCTCGCCATCCAGCGATGGTCGCCGTCGGGCGCCACCGTCCCCGCCTGGAAGACGAACGGCACCGACGCGTCGAGCCCCCGGATCTCGTACCAGCGCACTCCCGCGTGATCGAGGCCGTCCACGTCCACGGTGTGGTTCGCGGTGAGCGCCTCGTGGGAGACGAAGTTCCTGTACGCGAGATGCCACATGAGGCGGTCCGAGAAGGGGTCCACGCTGTGGCCCCCGGGCAGCGGGATGCAGCTCGACGAATACCCACAGAGGTCGGAGTTGAACGGCAGCCCCGCGGCGGTCAGATCGACCACCGCGTCCGGGAGGCCGTCGAGGCCGAAGGTCGACTGGGAAGGGTCGGACCAGTCGACGTGGAACCTCCACATCTGCAGCAGGTCGCTCGGCCATCCCCAGGCGTCGTCGTCGACCTCGACGAACCATGCCGGCGTCCCGGCGGCCGGCGGGATCGGGCCCTCGAGGCCCGCGGGGAGCTGGCCGCCGTATGCGGGATTCACGCCGTAGAGGTCGAAGACCACCATCCGCGCGGCCTGGCCCAGCAGCATCCGGTCCCTCTCGAACGCGACCGCGGCCTGCCCGCGCCAGGCACGGGTGGAGCCGTCGAACTGGTTGACCGCCATGTAGTACGCGTCGGGCCAGACGGCGAACTTCGGATAGTCGTTGAGCGTGGTGGGGCTCCACGGGAAGTCGTACCGGTACCAGGCCCCGGTGGGGTCGCCGGTCTCCGAGACGGCGATGCACTGGTGGAAGTTCCCCGGCCAGTCGAACGCGAGCTGGCTTGCGAGCCAACGGTCCGCCAGTCCGTCGTACAGGACGACCGGGTCCCCGTTGTCGTGGGTCTCGCAGATGCCGCCGAAGCCGGCCCACAGGGTGCGCCCGCTCACCGGACCGTAGAGGAGGCTCCCCTTTTTGTCCCAGATCGCCAGCGAGAGATTCACCCACTGAACGTAGTGCCGCGGCCCCACGTCGCCCTCGGTGTCCGGCGGCACGCGGTTGTCGAGGTTCGAGACCCCCTCGAAGCTCGCGATCGGCGCCGGCATCGGCCCGGCGGCTCCCGCCGGCTCCTGGGCGAAACACGCGTCCACCGTCCGCGCGCCCGGTCGGGCGCCGACGCGTCCGGGCAGCACGAGGTTCAGGCTCGGCTCCTCGGACAGGGCGCGCCCCGTGACGGGGGGAATCGTACGGAGCGGCGGCGAGGTGTCGTGAGCGGCGGCCCAGGCGACCCGCGGCGGGAGCTTGTCCTTTCCCGAAGGCCCGGACGCCGCGGCCCCGTCGGCGGCGGGCGTCGGGACGGCGCTGAGCGCGAAGAGCAAGAGCGCTGCGTTCCCTCCCAGCCGCCGCATTCGGACGCCCTCCATTCCCGACCCCGCTCGAGAGCCATCTTACGGCGCGATCCCTTGACTCGCACGCCCGCGCCGCCGATGCTCCTCTCCCGATGATCCTCTCCGCCCCGACCTGGAACCGCCCGGCCGCGCGATCCGCGATCCTCGGAGCGCTGGCCGCCCTCGCGATCCTCGCCTTCGTCGAGGCGACGGGCGTCGCTCACGGGTGGGCTTTCTCGTGGGCCCGCGAGCTCTCCTGCGCTCTCCTGATCCTGTTCGCCGCGTGGTCCGTCGGCGGCTGGCTTTCGCGTCGGCTCTTGGGACGCGACGCCGCCGGTCGAGCGGGCCACGTGGTCGCGACCGCCCTCGGCCTCGGCGTCCTGGCCCTGGCGACGTTCGCAGCCGGGGTCGCGGGGATGCTCCGCCCTCCGGTTCTGTGGCTTCTGGTCGCCGCGGCGTCCTCGCCCGCCGCCGCGGCCTGGCGTGAGCGGCGGCGCGCCGGACCCGCGCCGGCCGGCCCTGCGCCGGACGAGGGCGTCCCGCGCTCGCGATGGCCCGCGTGGCCGGGACGAGTCGCGGCCGCGCCGGTGTTCCTGGTGGGATTCCTCTACGCGTCGCTCCCGCCGACGTTCTACGACACGCTGGTGTACCACCTCGGGCTCCCGAGCCTGTACCTCGCCACGAAATCGCTCACGTACTGGAACGGCTCGTACCTGGCCTGCTACCCCCAGAACGCCGAGATGCTGAACGTGGTCGCGATGGCGCTCGGCGGTGAGAAGGCCGCGCAGATCCTCTCGTTCGGGTTGGCCTGCCTCCTCGCGGCCGCGGTGGCGAGGATGGCCCGCGGGGAGGCCGGGCGAGAGGGGTCGGACCTCGCGCTCCTCCTCCTCGCGTCGCAGTGGCCGTTCTGGTTCGAGGCCTGCTTCGCGAAGAACGACCTCCTCGGCGCGCTCTTCCTCCTCCCGGCCCTTTCGCTGGTGCTGGAACGGGCCCCCGCGAGACCGCTTCGCACCCTGGCGCTGGCGGGAGTCCTCGCCGGGCTCGGGGTCGGGGTCAAGCTCACCAACGCGCTGCCGGCGCTCCTGATCGGGTGCGTGCCGGCGCTCCAGCGCGGACGCGCCTCCAGGGAGAGGATGCTCCGACCCGCCGTCTTCCTCCTCGCCGTCCTCGCGGCGGCGTCACCGTGGCTCGTCCGGAACGCGGTCCATCGCGGCAACCCTTTCTTCCCTGCGTTCTACTCGGTGCTGGGCGGACGCGACTTCTCGAGCGAGGCCGCCGAGCGGATGAAGCGCGACACCCTTCAAGAGATGGACCGTTCGCCCGTCGCCGTCGCGGTGCGGATCGCCGGGATCGGAATCGATCGGACGCGCTACGCGAGCGGCGGCGAGCTCACGCCTCTGACGATCCCGCTGCTCGCGGTCGGGCTCCTCCTGTCCCGCCGGCGCGAGACCGCGATCCCTCTGGGTATCGCGCTCGTCACTCTCGTGGTCGGGGTCGGCTACGTCTCGGCCGTGGTCCGGGTCTACGCGGTGGCCTGGGCCCTCGTTCCGCTGGCCGCCGCGGCGGCGTTCGCGAGGTTCCATCACCGAGCATGGCGCATCGCGGTGGTGTCGATCGTGGTCGCCGGAGCGGCGCCGGGATTCCTGCTGTCGGCGCGAATGCTGGAGACCGTCTCCACGGGCGGGAGCCGGGTCTTCCTGGGGAGGATCGAGCCCGAAGCGTACCTCCTGGAGCGCGTGAATTACCTCCCGGTCGCCCGGTACGCGAACGAGCGGCTTCCGGCCGACGCGAGGATCCTCGTGGTGGGAAGCTCGCGGACCGCCTACTTCCATCGTCGATGCGACGCCCCCTGCGCCTGGGACGACGCCTGGATCGCGCGCGCCTCCCGGCCGGATGCCGATCCGCTCGCGCTGCGGGACGACCTGCGGAGAATGGGTTACACCCACGTCCTGCTGAACGCCCGGGAATTGGGCGAATCCGAGACGGCGCGCCGCGCCGCGGGGATCCTGAACGACGCCAAGGCCGCCGACCGTCTCGATCGGTTCTTCCAGGCCTTGCGACCGGTCGCGAGGGCCGGCGGTTGCGTCCTCTTCGAGATTCCCGGAAGGTGACGCGGCGCGGAGAACCGGCCCGGATCCGCTCCCGCCGGGAGGGACCGCTATGACATCCTGTGTCGCTCCTCGGGCACCCCTGCGACATCCCAGGTCAGAGCACGTACGTCCCCGGTCGCTCGGGCAGGGGCGCGAAGGAACACCCCACGCCGAATGGCGCGCCGGACGGGCGTTTCGCGTTCCATGTTCCCGTCAGGACGTCATGGCACCACGATTGCTTGATAGACTCCTCCGGACCATAAAAAAAGGAGGCCATAGGTCATGAAGCGAAACAATAGAGGTTTCACGCTGATCGAGCTCCTGATCGTGGTGGCGATCATCGGCATCATCGCCGCGATCGCGATCCCGAACCTGCTGAACGCGATCGACCGCGGCAAGCAGAAGCGGACCATGGCGGACATCCGCTCCATCGGCACCGCCGTGGAGTCGTACGCCATCGACAACAACTACTACC
>JAIQFR010000186.1 GCA_020073205.1 Terriglobia bacterium | reverse complement strand
TCGTCGGCGTCTTCCTCAGTGGAGTGCTCTGGTACCTCCTGCGCACGGGCCGGTAAACGGCCATCCGAAACCGACCAGTTCCTCCACTGGACAGCCACTCGGCCGTCACGGCCGTCTACCCGGCCACCCACGATCTGTACCTGGCGCAGAAGTTCGCGATGCACGTCAGCCTGCCGCCGACCTTTGTGTTCGCGTTGCGTCCGGGCAACGCCGTACTGCCCACCCCCGCACCACTCCGTCCGATGACAAGTAGCCTGGCGGTATGATGGGAACGCAACGGCGTGCTGCTTCCCACGCTGCGTTGACTGGGGGTGCAGATGGGCGACTCGGAGCGTTCGGGGCGAATCGAGTACCCGCACGAGGGGTTTTCGGTTACCTGGGACGAGAACGGGCTGAGCGTTGAGGTCACCGACTATCACGCCGGCGTGCTGAGACTCCCGTGGAACGCCCTGTTCAGCATCGCGAAGTGCGCCGGGCAGGAGGTCGGGCCAGCGTCTGTCTCTACGGAGGTGTGAGCCGCCGGCCGCGCCGCTCGCCCCGCCGCCGAGTCGCTCCCGCCACGACTCGGCATTGCTCCCGCACCCATAACCGGCGTATACCGTAGGCAGAAACCGAAGGGGGGGCCGATGCGTACTCTTTTGGTCCGTTGTGTGCTGGGCGTGGTGTGCGTGCTGCCGGTGGCGGCGAGCGAGCCGGGGCAACCGATCGACTGCAGTGATTGGGTCTCGGTGGAGCCCGCCTATTCGTGTCGTCAGTTCAGCGCCATGCCTTGCGATAGCGATTTCTGCTTAGGCTCCGCCTATGATCTAAACGGCATGCCAAGAGATCACGCAGGAAACCACCGCGCGGTGAATAACGAAGGCCACCTATTGATGGTCAGGAGAGCGCAGACAGCCGAGCGATGCAACGGAGGTGAGCAGATCGTCATGAACCTTGAGGTCGTCCGGTACGACGGCGTCGCGGAGCATACGATCGGCTTCTTCCAGGACAAGTGCAGCGGCACGAATGTCGATCAAGCGATCCCTGGATTCCGCGAAGCCATCACCATCGGGGCTGGGGACGCATTGGGTGCCGGGACACTCTTATTCGACGACAAGAACGGTCGGCTCGTAATCCCGATCCAGAGCCATTGCAAGGGAAGCCCCTGTCCTTACGGAGACAACGGTGTCTTCTGGCTCGCGGCCATAGAGGGATTTGCGACCACCTTCGATGTCCTCCAGACCTACACGCCGCACCCGGCACAGGTTGGCTTCCGCGTCCCCTACATGCCCGAAGGCATGGCCGCCGCCGACTCCTTCGACACCTACTGGGGCGACCTTTCGACCGTGGGAAATTGGGGACAGGCCCACGGGTTGCAGTGCCACTACCCGGCGTCCCCCCCCGCGCGGGGCGACTACCTGACCGTCGCCGACCCGCTCCCCTCGCCGCAGCCCGGCCACGGCTACTACTACGTTACCGCCGCGACGTACCAGGGGCAGACAAGGTACGGGAGGAAGACGAACGGGGGGAGGCTGAGCGGAAGAGACCCAGCGCAGCTGCCTCGTTGCTCTGGAGACTAGATCTTATTTTCCGGGGGTTAAGTGACATGCACAAGTTCCTGATCGCAATCATCTCGACCGTGCTGTTCATCGGGACCGTGAGCGCGGGTTACAAAGTCTACGTCTCCAACGAGAACACGGGTCAAATCTCGGTCTTTGACGACACACACGTCTACCTCACAACCTTGTCGCCCTCGCCGGCGAGCAGTCTCCACTACCTGGAGCGCGCACCGAATGGTCATATCTACGTCGACGGCTTCAGCAGAGGCGAGATCCTCGACTTCGGTCCGGACGACAGTTACCTTGGTTCGTTTGGAAGCGTCTCGCCGTGCGCGACGCTGGGCGTCGGCTACGATGACCGAATCTACGTGGCAGACTCAACGAGTGGGTACATATACTCGTCAGCTGGGACGTTCCTAAAGACCTTCGACTTCCCGGGAGAATACCACGTTACCGAAGACGGGTACCTTCTGGGAGTGCAGGAGCCGAGTCAAGAAGTTCGCTTAATGGACCTTGGCGGTAATCGCGTTCGCAGCTGGAGTTCGGGTGGATCTGCACGCGGAGTTGCTGACGGTCCGGACGGTCTCATTTACGTCACCAGAGACGTACTAAACGACATCGCTGTGTACGATGTCTACGGGACTCCCATTCGCACGATTTCCAGTACGGGACTGAGCGCTCCGTACGGACTCGCCTTTAGTCCCCGGGGCACGCTCTACGTCGCCAACTACGACCAAAACAATGTCGTTGAACTTGACTACGTTACGGGTGAGGTGCTCTCGACCATCGCGGATCACCTCTCTGGACCCGTTGACGTAACCTTCCGTGAGACGTGCACCGACGCCGACGACGACGGTTACTTCTACGAAGACGGGTGCGGAACGCCGCAGGACTGCAACGACGCCGATCCGAACACGCATCCCGGCGCGCCTGAGGTCTGCGATGGGTACGACCACAACTGCGACGGTGAGATTGACGACGGACCATCGTGTATTCGGTCTTGCTCGGACCCCGATCCGCATGCGGTTTCGACGCAGCTTCTTCCGGCTGAGCCTTCGGACAGGACAAGCGCGCTAACCTGGAACGGGATGGAGTACGGCATTGTCTTTGGGCACTCCAATCCAGGCAGCACTCAGTTGTACTTTCATCGACTCGGTGCAGGCGGCGAATCCCTCGCGCCAGCAGTTTCAGTCACTCCGACCAGTTGGTCCACAGGCAGCCCGATTCTCAAATGGACCGGAAGCGACTACGGACTTCTTTGGCGAGACGGATCTACCGGGTTGCAGGAGATCCGGTTCAGGCGATTCGATCGCAACGGCACCTCGCTTCTTCCCGAGACCGTCATTGCGTATGGCTGGAATCCCGGCCTGTCGTGGACCGGCGCAGAGTTCGGTGTGGCTTGGATAGACGGCGGCAATGTCTACTTCACGCGCCTGGACGCGTCCGGGTCCCAAATCACTTCCCCAACGCTCGTGACCAGCACGGCGTGGAACGACCCCCTCAGCTTGGCCTGGTCAGGAAGCAGCTACGGCCTAGCATGGCTCGATAGGCGCGATGGCAGCAGAGAGGTTTATTTCGCTGAACTTGCCGCCACGGGTTCCGTCCTCCACGGTCCACTGCCTGTGACCCTTTCCGGTTCTTCCAAGGGTGCCCCCTCCCTCGCGAGATGTGATGGTGGTTACGGGATCGCCTGGAGTGACGGGAGCGGGTATTCGAAGATCTTCTTTCGGAGACTGGATGCTCACGGGGCTTTTGTCACAGATCAGACCGAGGTGAACCAACCGTCCTGGTCCCCTTCGACGAGGCTAAGCCCGAACCTCGCCAGCTCGGGGGAGGAGTTCGGCGTCGTCTGGGAGGATGATCGCCAGATTGCGTACCAAATCTACTTCGCTCGTCTGAATGGGAACGGGGTTATCCAAGGCGATGGAGCGCTCCTTCAGGACGGTCACGGCGCGTATGTTCCGCGTCTCGTTTGGGACGGGAGTGCGTATGCCGTCACCTCTGGCGAGAGTGGTACAGGGTTGTATTTCTCGAAGGTCGGGTGTCACTGCCCCGACGGCGATGGCGATGGTTTCTCGAGGTGTCGCGACTGCGACGACACAAATCCAAATGCACACCCGGGAGCCATCGAGGTGTGCAATGGGATCGACGACAACTGCAATGGGCAGATCGACGAAGATAGCGCGGGGGTGGACTCGGATGGAGACGGGGTCCACAACACTTGCGACAACTGCCGCTTCGCCTACAACCCTGACCAGTTGGACTGGGACGGCGACGGACTTGGGAACGCGTGCGACAACTGCATCCTAGTGTCAAACCGCGACCAGGCTGATGCCGACGCAGATGGTCGAGGAAACGCGTGCGACAACTGCCCCACCACTTACAACCCCTTCCAGGACGATACCGACGGCGACAAGGTGGGCGACGCCTGCGACAACTGCCCGTTGGACTACAACCCCGCACAGTCGGATTGAGTGTCACCCGGGCGGTCAAGGTGCTCCGGGTGATCGCCCGGCTCAACGTCGGCGGCCCGGCAGTCCACGTGATCAACCTGACGCGCGGCCTCGACGCCACGCGCTTCGACTCGACGCTGGTCACGGGCACGGAGAACCC
>JAIQFR010000185.1 GCA_020073205.1 Terriglobia bacterium | reverse complement strand
AGATCGCGCGCCTCGACGACCGCGTCCGCGTGCGGGAGGTAGTCCGCGAGGGCCGAGTCCGCGGTGCCCCACCGGCTCCGGGGCTCGGGAACGAGCCACAGCACCGCCCTCGCGCGGCGGGAGATCTCCTCGACGGCCCAGGGCAGCGGGTCGAAGCGGTTCGTCCGCGCGTCGCCGAGCACGACCAGCACGCTGTCGCGCCCGCCGGGGCGGAGATGCGAATGGAGGAGCGCGTGGAACGCTCGGCCGTAATCGCTGGGCGCCTCGAGGTTCAGCCCGGGCAACGATTCGATGAGATCCGCGAACGAGAGGCCGCCGCGCTCGATCCCCTCGCCGCGTCGCCGCCCCCTGAGCGCGGGCCTCGGGGCGTGCGGCGCGACCCCGAGGACGCCGGAATCCAAAGGAGCTGGACGCCGCCCTCTTCTCGCCCACGCGGCCACCGCTCGCGTCGCGTCCACCGGCCGGTCCACGAACGCCAGGATCCGGGCGTCGCGCCCGGTCTTCACGAACTCCGTGGCGATCGCGAGGAAGTAGCCCGCGGCACGGGCGGTGGAGTAGGAGACGTCGACCAGCAGGACCACCCGGGGCCGGCGCGGGCGCCGGCGCCGAAACGGCAGCACGAACGGGACGCCGCCGCTCGAGAGGTTCTCACGGAACAGGCGCCTCGGGAAGAGGGCGCCGCGCTTCGCCTTCCTGAGGCGCCTCCCGGTCCGGAGCCGGATCTCTCGGACGAGCCTGGGCAGCTCCCGTGCGAGGCGCCGCTCCTCGTCGCTGGTCATCGGCCGGGTCAGGTCCCGCATCACGGGATCCCGCTCCACGGCACCCCGGGTCCTGGCCCCGGTCTCGCGCTCGGCGCTGACGCGCCTCAGGCGGCCCTCCCGTCGCGAGTCCCCCTCCCGAAGACGCTGGATCGACCGGCGGACGCGCTCCCGCCGCTCCTCCTGTTCCGCGGCCTTCCCCTCCCTCTCGCGTTCCCGCCGGAACGGCGTGCCGCGCCTCGGCTCCTCCCGGGGACGGGGACGCGTCGATGCTCCCCGCTCCCCGACGCTCGCGGCGCCGGGGACTCCGCCCCTGCCGGCCCTCTCGCCGCGCCGCCCGCTCCCCCGGGCGGGCGCCGCGAAGAAGCGGTCGAACAGCCGGTCGAATCTCTCGAGGTGCGCGCGCCCCTTGGCGAGGGTCGAGCGGAGGGCCGCGCGAAAGCGGGCCCGATCCTCGAGGCCGACGGCGTCGACCGCCCGGACGGCATCCAGCAACTCCGCCGGAGAGACGGGCAACCCCTCCTCGCGGAGCGCATCGACGAATCGCGCCACCGCCGGGATCATGGTCGGAAGCGTGAGGGGTCGAGGAGCACCCGCTCCACGTCCTCGCGGTTCTTCAGGAGGACGCCGAGGGTGCGGCGCAGGACGCTCGCGGACAAGCCGTCGGCGCCGACCGCGACCAGGGCCAGGGCCCAGTCCACGACCTCGGCGATCGCGGGCGCCTTCTTGAGGTCGGCCTTTCGGAGCGACTGGGCGAAGCGCACGAGGCGCTCGGTGAGCGCCACGGAGAGGCCGGGCACCCGACTCTCCACGATCCGGATCTCGTCCTCGAAGGACGGGTAGTCCACGTAGAGGTAGAGGCATCTCCGCCTCAGAGCGTCGGACAGGTCCCGGGTATCGTTGCTGGTCAGCACGACGCGCGGACGGTGGCGCGCGTGAATCGTCCCCAGCTCCGGTATCGAGACCTGGTAGTCCGACAGCACCTCGAGGAGGAACGCCTCGAACTCCTCGTCCGAGCGATCCACCTCGTCCACCAGCAGGACCACCGGCCGCTCCGAGGTGATCGCGGCGAGGAGCGGCCGGGGAAGCAGGAAGTCCCTCGAGAAGAACCCGTCCGCCTCGTCGCGGAGCATCGCCATCGCCGAGCGGAGGTCCGCGGCGCCGGAGAGGATCTCGCCCGTCTTGTCGCGGAGCAGCTGCGCGTAGAGCATCTGCTTCCCGTACGACCACTCGTAGAGCGCCTTGGCCTCGTCGAGCCCCTCGTAGCACTGGAGCCGCGTCAGGTCGCTCCCGTGGAAGTCCGCCCAGAGCTTGGCGATCTCGGTCTTCCCGACCCCCGGCGGACCTTCGAGGAGGAGAGGCTTGCCGAGCGTCTCGGCGAGGAACAGCGTCGTCGCGACCTCGCCGGTGCAGATGAACCCGCGCGCCTGGAACGCCGCCTCGATGGCCTCGGGGGTGGTTTCTCGGGGCGTCGTCATCGCGCGCAGTATAGCGCGGCTCCGCGCTCGCCCGTCCCGAGGGGGTCAGGGACGGGCGGAGACGCGGACGAGCGGGACGCCGCGGCGCGTGAGGGCGGCCGCGAGCTCGCGCGTCGGCGGATCGGGCGAGGGCCGGAGCTCCATCGCGACCTCGAGGTGGGCGGCGGCCTCGTCGTAGCGCCCGAGCCGGTAGAGAAGGGCGGCGAGGCTGCTGCGGGCACGGCCGAGGCACGGCTGGCGATCCACCGCGAACTCGAGCTGCGGCATCGCTTCGTCGGCCCGTCCCGCGATCGCGTACGCCGTCCCCAGCGCGAGGGCGCAGCTCGCGCGATCCGGAAGGAGCCTGCGCGCCGTCTCGAGCTCCCGCGTCGCCTCGTCGATCCGCCCGCGGCTCGTCAGCAGCGCGCCGAGCTCGAAGTGGCTGTCGCCGTCGTCGGGCGCCGCCCGGAGCGCGGCGCGGAACGCCGCGATCGCCTCGTCGTCGCGCGCGAGCCGCATGAGGCAGTCCGCCTCGCGGCGTCGGGCATACGCCGCGAAGGGGCTCGAGGGAGCGTGCCGGAGGTAGCGCCGGTACCCCGCGACGCCGTCCGCGTAGCGGCGGCCGGTCCAGCACCGATCGGCGCGGTACAGCTCGTCGTGAGCAAGCACGGGATCGAGGGCGACCGCTCGCGCCCGGGCCTCCGCGGCCTCTGCGTCGCGCCCGATCACGCCGAGCGCGGTGGCCAGGGAGTACCAGAGCGTGGGATCCTCGCCGTCCTGCCCCACCAGGCGGCGCAGGATCGTGGCCGCGCGATCGCCGCGTCCCGAGGCCAGCTCCTCCTCCGCGGCGCGGCGCTCGCCTTCCGCGCCCGTCGCCGTCCGTCCGGGCGCGACCAGCATGCGTTGCAGAGCGCGCCCGAGCCACCGGCACTCCGGCGGAAGAAAGCCCCCCAGGGTCGAAAGGGAGAGCGTGGCGAAATCCGCGCGCAGCCCGCGAAACGCGAGCGCCTCGAGCACCGCTTCGGGGCCGATCCGCGGGGTCTCCGAGGTCTCGGAGGTCAGCGCGGACCGGGTCACGAAGTAGTCGAGGTCCATGTCGAGGAGCACCGGCTCCCGGATGGCTTCGAGGTCCCGCAGCTCGCAGACGGTGACCGGGAGTCCGAGGAGGACCCCGTGGATCACCCGGCCGTCCACGCTCAACGAGCGGGCCTCCTCCACGGTCACCATCTGGATCTTCGTCAACAGCGTCTCGCGCGTCAGCTCGATCGCCGCGTCACGGTTCGGGAGCGTCCCATCCGGGACCACCCAGACGAGGTGCCTCACCATCCCCAGGCGCGCCGCGGGGTAAATCCAGTTCCCGACCCCGTAGCCGCGGAGCGTCTTGCCGTCCGTCGCGTAGGGATGCCGCTCGAGGCCCGACAGCTCGTCCGGGCTCGCGGCGGCGATGCGCGCGATCGTCTCGTCGGGGAGCCAGTCGAGATCCGCGTGGCCGTCGAGGTGGACGAGGATCCGGTTCCGGACCCCGGCGCGACGCCACAGGAGAAGCGCGGAGGAGTGGTTCTCGATCAGGTGCACCGCCGGGACGGGGTCGCGCCCGACCCGGGGTGCCCGGCCTTCGGCGCGGCCGTTGACGCGTCCGCCCGTCGTGCACGCGGCGAGCCCCGCCGCCGCGAGCGCCATTCCGCCGACGAGCACGCGCGACCCGCGACACGTCCACCGCGCGGCGGATCGCCGTGAGGTCGTCCCGTCTCGAGGACCCGGAGATTTCTCGATGTGGATCATCGCCTCGACCGCGATCGAATATACCGGCGGGGGCCGGGGCACGCCACGGGCGGGGCGGAGGCCCATCGCCGTCCCCCGGCGCGACGCCCGGCGAGGGGTCAGTCCAAGCCCTCGCGGAACGGGTCGCGGAGCCCGGCGAGCCCGGGAGGCGGGTGGATCCCTTTCGAGAGGATCAGCACCTTGA
>JAIQFR010000184.1 GCA_020073205.1 Terriglobia bacterium | reverse complement strand
AGGTCTACGACTACCTCAGGGTCCTCTTCGCGCGCGCAGGCGAGCCGTACTGCCACAACTGCGGGAAGCCGATCTTCTCCCAGACCGTGCAGCAGATCGTCGACTCGGTCCTGGCGCTCCCCGAGGGGACGCGGATCCAGGTGCTGGCCCCGATCGTGCGCGGCCGGAAGGGGACCTACAAGAAGGAGCTTCGGGAGGCCGCGCAGAAGGGGTTCGTGCGCGCCCGGGTCGACGGCGCCGTGCGCGACCTCGGCGACGAGATCGACCTCGACAAGCAGAAGAAGCACACGATCGAGATCGTCGTGGACCGGCTCCAGATCCGCGGGGACCTGAAGGGACGGCTCACGGACTCGGTCGAGACCGCACTCGACGCGGCGGAAGGCCTCGTCGTGGTCGACGTCGACGGGAAGCGGGACCTCCTCTATTCCCGCCACCTCTCGTGCGCGGACTGCGGGATCTCCGTCCCCGAGCTGGCGCCGCGGATGTTCTCGTTCAACTCCCCCTACGGCGCCTGCACGGGATGCGACGGCCTCGGGATCAAGCAGTCCTTCGACCGGGAGCTGATCGTGCTCGACGAGAGCAAGAGCCTGAGGGAAGGCGCCCTCGGATGGGGGGACGGCAACTGGTGGCAGATCCTGGAGTCGAGCCTCTTCCGCGCCTTCAAGGTGTCTCCCTCGACCCCCTACCGGAAGCTCTCGGCGGCGTTCAAGAAGGTGCTCTGGGACGGGGCGGGGGATCGTGAGTTCGAGTTCCGGTGGAAGGGCACCCGCAGCGACTACCAGTGGAGGCGCACCTGGGACGGGATCCTGCCGACCCTGGAGCGGCGGTATCGCGAAACCGAGTCCGAGTCGCGGCGCGAGGAGCTGGAGAAGCTCATGTCGGTCCACCCGTGCCCCGCCTGCCGCGGGGCACGCCTAAGGCCCGAGAGCCTCGCGGTCAAGATCGCGGGGAAGAACATCTCGGAGCACACCGCGCAATCGGTCGGGGTCGCGCTGAAGTTCTACGCCGGCCTCGAATTCTCGGCGCGCCAGCAGGCGGTGGCCGGGCCGATCTTGAAGGAGATCCGGGAGCGCCTGGGGTTCCTGAACAACGTCGGCCTCGGGTACCTCACGCTGGACCGCGGCGCCGCCACGCTCTCGGGAGGCGAGGGGCAGCGGATCCGCCTCGCGACCCAGATCGGCTCGCGCCTGACCGGCGTGCTCTACATCCTCGACGAGCCGTCCATTGGCCTGCACCAGCGCGACAACCGCCGCCTCCTCGACACCCTGATTGCCATGCGCGACCTGGGGAACACGGTGATCGTCGTCGAGCACGACGAGGAGACGATCAGGAGCGCCGACTGGGTGGTGGACCTCGGCCCCGGGGCGGGGGAGATGGGAGGCGAGGTGGTGGTCGCGGGCCCGCCGGACAAGGTGGCGGAGCACCCGACGTCGCTGACCGGCGCCTACCTTTCCGGACGTGAGCGCCTCGAGATCCCGCCCTCGCGCCGCCGCCCCGACGGGAAGGCGATCACGGTCGCCGGCGCCACGGAGCACAACCTCAAGGACATCACCGCGAAGTTCCCTCTGAAGCTGTTCACCTGCGTCACCGGCGTGTCGGGCTCGGGGAAGAGCACCCTGGTCAACGAGATCCTGCACCGGGCACTGGCCCACGCCCTCCACGACGCGCACGCCGAGCCCGGCGCCCACCGCGCGCTCCGAGGCGTCGAGTGGATCGACAAGGTCATCGACATCGACCAGTCGCCGATCGGCCGGACGCCGCGATCGAACCCCGCGACCTACGTCGGGCTGTTCACCCCGATCCGGGAGATGTTCTCGATGGTCCCCGAGGCCCGCGCGCGCGGCTACAAGCCGGGACGCTTCTCGTTCAACGTCCGCGGCGGCCGCTGCGAGGCCTGCGAGGGGGACGGGGTCACGAGGATCGAGATGCACTTCCTCCCGGACGTGTACGTCACGTGCGACACGTGCCACGGCCTCAGGTACAACCGCGAGACCCTCGAGGTCCTGTACAAGGGGAAGAACATCTCCGAGGTCCTGGAGATGACCGTCCACCAGGCCCTCCCGTTCTTCGAGGCGGTCCCGTCGATCCGGGAGAAGCTCCAGACCCTGTACGACGTCGGCCTCGGCTACATCCGCCTCGGGCAGCAGGCGACGACGCTCTCGGGCGGCGAGGCGCAGCGCATCAAGCTCTCGAAAGAGCTGTCGCGCCGCGCGACGGGGCGCACGCTGTACCTCCTCGACGAGCCCACCACGGGCCTCCATTTCGACGACATCAAGAAGCTCCTGACCGTGCTCAATCGCCTCGTGGACCAGGGGAACACGGTGGTCGTCATCGAGCACAACCTGGACGTGATCAAGACCGCGGACTGGGTGCTCGACCTCGGGCCGGAGGGAGGCGACGGCGGGGGCCGGCTCGTCGCGGAGGGACCGCCGGAGGCGGTGGCTCGGGTGAAGGAGTCGCGGACGGGCGCGTTCCTGAGGAAGATCCTCGGACGGGGGAGGGTCGCCGCGGAGGCGTGAGGGCGCGGGGGGGCTGCGGTCCTCCCCGGAAGCCAGGTCGCCGAGATTCGACCTGGAGATGGCGTGACGAAAAGAGCGTCGGATTGCATCGCCGTCACGGGTGCGTTCGGGTACTCGGGGAAGTACATCACGGCGCGCCTCCTGGCCGCCGGCGCGCGCGTTCGGACGCTCACGAACTCCCCTCGGCGTGACAACCCCTTCGCCGAATCGGTCGAGGTGCATCCCTACAACTTCGACGACCCGGAGGCGCTGGTTCGATCCCTCGAGGGCGCGCGGGTCCTCGTCAACACCTACTGGGTGCGGTTCGACCACGCGGATTTCACTCATGCGCAGGCCGTGAGGAACACGCTGCGGCTGTTCGAAGCGGCGAGTCGAGCCCAGGTCTCGCGGATCGTGCACGTCAGCATCACCCATCCGTCCGCCCGGTCGCCCCTTCCTTATTTTCGGGGCAAGGCCGAGCTGGAAGAGGCCCTGCGCGCCTCGGGGATGTCCTACGCGATCCTCCGACCGGCGGTGCTGTTCGGCGAGGAGGACATCCTGATCAACAACATCGCATGGATGCTCCGGCGCTTCCCGATCTTCGGCGTCTTCGGCGACGGCCACTACAAGCTCCAGCCGATCTTCGTGGACGACCTCGCGCAGCTCGCCGTGGACTCGGCGATGTTGTCCGGCGACACCGTCGTCGATGCCATCGGTCCCGAGACGTTCACGTACCGCGAGCTCGTGGGACTGATCGGCGACGCGATCGGACGTCGCCGTCCCGTGATCAGCATTCCTCCGGGTCTCGGAGTCGCGGTGGCGCGTCTCCTCGGCGCGCTGGTGGGCGACGTCGTCGTCACCCGCGAGGAGGTGGCCGGCCTCATGCAGAATCTGCTCGTGACCGATTCACCACCAGCGGGGAGGACTGCTCTGTGTCGCTGGGCCTTCGAGCACCGGGACACCCTGGGCCGACGGTACTCGAGCGAGCTCGCGAGGCGCCGCGACCGCCTGAGGAGCTATGAGGATCTGCGCCGCCGAGCGTAGCCCGAGCCGGCGACGCTCCCGATCGTGATCCCCTCGGTGGATCGAGTACCGCGGAGAAGGAGACGCGGCTGAAGTTCACGAAGGCGCATGAAACCAGAAAGGTGACCGGCTTTACGTGATAACGAAGTTGGCCCGAAAGACAGGTTGGGCACCGGAAACACTGCGCTTGACGGGGTACCCAGATCTGGCCATAATATAGCCAGAATGCGTTACGAGATCGAGCTGGCACCGGAGGCGGCCAGGGACCTAAAGAGGCTCAGGTCCCACGTTCGCGTGGCGGTCAAGGAAGCGCTCGAGATGCACCTGCGGCACGAGCCGACCAAGACCAGCAAGAGTCGGATTAAGCGCCTTCGGGGCGTCTCGAAGCCGCAGTTTCGGCTGCGGGTTGATGAGGTCAGGGTGTTCTATGACGTATCCGGGCGCACCGTCGAAATCCTTGCGATCGTGAGCAAGACCGACGCCGATGCCTGGTTGTCAGAAGTGGGTGAACGGCGATGAAAAAGGTGGCGCTCTCAGAAGTCAAGGACGATCTGTCGCGCCTCGCGCCGCGGCTGTGTGTGCACCGCGTACCAAGTCACCGTTCCGTCACCGCGGGTGTCCATCGCTTCAGGAATGCGTCGCCGTGCCGGTCTGAGCGCCGTTCGTGACCCGGTCGTACGTGTTCAGGATGCCGTAGC
>JAIQFR010000183.1 GCA_020073205.1 Terriglobia bacterium | reverse complement strand
GAGAATCAGGTGTCTTGAGCGAAGAACGGTCTAGCATGGGGCTCCGGTTGACGGTCTGGGTCGTCACGCCGCGTGATTCCGCAAGCGTCGTGCCGATCCATCCCGCAACTGAGCGCCCGCGGAAGGCCGCGGCTTGGGGGTCCCTATGAGCGCTACAAAGAACCTTCGTGAGCAGCTGGCGGCACTCCTCAGTTGGTCCGATGCGCACGTCAGCTTCGATGACGCCGTCGTGGACCTCCCGGTGGCGGCGCGCGGGCAAGTGCCCTCGGGCCTTCCTTACTCTGCTTGGCAGCTGGTGGAGCATCTTCGCCTGACGCAGGCTGACATCCTGGAGTTCTGCGTCAGCCCGCGATACGAGGAGAAGCATTGGCCTCACGACTACTGGCCAGCGTCACCGGTGCCGCCGACGGCCAGAGCATGGGCCGCGAGTATCGCCGGCTTCAGGAAGGAGCGCCGCGCGCTCCAGCGACTGGTCACCGATCCACGCCGCGACCTGCTCGCGAAGGTGCCTGCAGGAACCGGACAGACCCTCCTCCGGGAGGTCATCCTTGCGGCCGATCATGCCGCCTACCACGTGGGACAGATCGTCGCCGTGCGCCGTCTTTTGGGGCACTGGACCGCGGCCTAAAGCGTTGAAGCAGACGGGCGTCGCAGATCGCCTTACCCGCGAAAGAGCAGGATCGGCGTCGCGGATCTGGGATATTCCGTTGAGGCCCACGCAGAGGTGGATCGAGAGCCGCGGAAACCCCTCGGGCTTCCCGTCCGGCCCCAAGGGTGTGTGGACCTCGTCCGGCCAGACGTAAGCCTCGAGTTACCGCTCCAAATCGTTCCAGTTGAGGCGGCGCTCCGCCGGAGCGGCGACCGCGGGGCAGTCGGCGCAGTTAATTCCCTCGGCCGCGAGAGCCTTGTAAAAGCGAGGGACCAACAGGCGAGGAACTCCGATCGGCCTACGAGCGCCCGGAAGGCGCTATGCAGGGCGGGCCGCCTTGTAGCGTTCGCGATCCGCGAAGACGTCGATCGCCCGGAAGTGGGAGAGGAACTTCGCGCCGTGCACGGTCCCCGCGGGGATGTGGTAGCTGTCGCCGGGGCCGTAGCGCCGCGTCTCGCCCCCGATCGTCAGCTCCATCTCGCCCTCGACCACGATGCCCCACTGCTCGCCATGGCTGTGCGGCGGGACCGTGCCGATGGGATCGATGTCGAGGAAGACCACCTGGTGGTCGGCCGCCTGGGAGATCCACCCTCGCACGCCGCGGAGGCCGATGTCGGCCTGGGGAAGCCGTGTGATCATCTCCGGGTACTCGATTGCGGCCATCGCGAACCTCCTCTTGGCCCAGGATTGTCCGCCCGCGAGGACCGCGTTGCAAGCGGCCGCCGACCGAAATCGGAAGTTGAGCTGGACGTGCAGCGCCCACTTCCTCTCGTCCTTCGGGAGCTTCGTGGGATCGCTCACGACGAAGCCGCACTTGTCGTACGTCGTCCCCTCGAGGCCGAGCAGCACGGCCGTGGTCACGCCCTTCTGGAACGGCAGCCACTGGGCGCGCCGGGCGACCAGCGGCGGGAGAGGGTTTCCAAGGGGCGAATCGAGTCCACATCGGGGGTACCACCCGGGGGCGACTCGCCGTATCGTTACGGCCGAGCATTCGGTGGGGCGATGCGCGAGCCTCTGCGGGATAACGGGGACGAAGTCTTCCACAAGGACAAGAGGTCGCCATGAATGCACGGAAGCCGCTCAGGCACTTTCTCGTGGCCGCGATTCCGCTGGGTGCGATCCTCCTCGCACTCGGGATCGCCGTGAGCTGGACACCGATGGCGAAGGCGCACACGGGGCCTGGCGATGGAAACGCCCCTCCGAACTGGCTGGATGGCCTGTCCCTGGTTTTGCACGACGAAAGGGACCCGGCGGCGATTCGGCGGCTGGTGAAGGACTGCGGCGGGAAGATCGCCATCGAGGGCCCCGGCCTCTTGTTGGCGTGGCTGCCCGACGCGGCCGAGACGGACTTGAAGGCGATGCCCGGCGTGCTGGGAATCCACACGGCCCCGATCGATGCGAGCGCGCTGGCGGGGCTGAGCGACCGGGCGAGGCCGTTCGTCTCGTTTTTCAACGCGGCGGCGAGCGGGCGACTGGCGGAGGAAGCGGCCGCCGAGGCCACCCTGGCCGAAACCGCCTTGCCGCTCGTCGGCGACGCGCTCGACGCCCCCGTCGCGAGGGATCCGGCGACCGGCAAGGCGATCGCCGGAAACAGCGACGCGATGTTGGGGACGGTGGCCGTGGCGCTGTTCTTCGTGGAGAGCAACGGCGCGATCGACCCCAATACCTACACCTGGAGCGCGACGGACGAGCAGAACACGGTGAACAGGGCGCTGTCGGGGTTGGCTTGGTGGTCCTCGCACGCTGCTTCCCGAGGTTTGTCCGTGACCTTCGTGCCGGTCATCTACCCCTCGACGAACGCGGCCAGCCAGCAGGGGTACGAGCCGATCCTCCACAACAGCGGGAGTGACGGCTTGTGGATCGCGGCGATCCTGAACGGGCTCGGATTCGCGGGGGACAAGTTCGCCAGCGCGAGCGCATTCAACGGCTGGCTCCGCGGGAGCCAAGGAACGGACTGGGCCTACTCTGTCTTCATCGGGTACAATCCCGTTCCCGCGCCCACCACGTTCACCGATGGTTACTTCGCCTATTCCTACCTGGGCGGCCCGTTGGTCCAGATGCTGTTCCGCAACGACGGCTGGGGGGCGCCGAACTTCGGTCGCGTTCTGACGCACGAGTCCGGCCACATCTTCTGGGCATGCGACGAGTACTACGAAGCCGGGTACGGCGGGTGCACGTCGTGCGGGATCTGTGCGTCCTGGGGGCCGCGTCCCGGCGTCCTCAACGGGAACTGCGATTTCTGCAACACGGCGGCGGTCGCGTGCATGATGCGGGGGAACTCGGACGCGCTCTGCTGCTTCACGCCACCGCAGATCGGCTGGACGGACGAGGTCGACACGGACGGCGACGGTTGGTGGGACAATTGCGACAATTGCCCGTTGGTTTGGGACCGGACCCAGGCCGACGCCGACGGCGACGGGATCGGCGACGTGTGCGATCCGTGCCCGTCCGACCCCTTGAACGACGCGGACGGCGACGGGTTCTGCGGTAACGTGGACAACTGTCCTCTGGTGTTCAACCCGACCCAGGCCGACGCCGACGGCGACGGCCGTGGCGACGTCTGCGACAACTGTCCGACCGTCCCGAACTCCAATCAGTCCGACTACGACGGCGACGGTTTCGGCGACGTCTGCGACAACTGCCTGATTGTGTCGAACCCGACCCAGGCCGACGCGGATGGCGACGGCCGTGGCGACGTCTGCGACAACTGTCCGACCCTCCCGAATCCCAATCAGGCCGACACCGATGGCGACGGCATCGGCGACGTCTGCGACATCTGTCCGGGGGCAGCCGATCCGATGCAGTCGGACGCCGATCACGACGGGATCGGCGACGCGTGCGACCCCTGCACCGACCTCGACGGCGACGGCTTCGGCAATCCGGGATTCCCGGCGAACACCTGCGCGCTCGACAATTGTCCGGCCGTGGCGAACCCCGGCCAGGCCGACGGCGACGTCGAGGGACAATGGGCGGTGTCCGCGACGGCGAGCAGCGAGTACTCGTCCCCGGATTACGGCGCCGTGCAGGCGACGGGGAGCCGGGACGTGACGCACTGCGCGGACGACCCGGGGGCGTGGGCGCCCTCCACGGACTCGATCGACCCGGAATGGCTCGAGGTGCGCTACGCGATGCCGGTCCACGCGACCGGAATCACGGTGTACGAGACCTACATCTTCGGGTCCGTCTTCCAAATGGATCTGATCGACACCGACGGGATCTACCACACGGTCTGGAGCGGGGGGGACGCGTCGTCGTGCGGGATCCCCTCCCGGGCGAGCTGGGGGAGCACGACGTACCTCGTCGTGGGGGCGAGGATCCACACCGCGATCGACGGGTACGAGCAGATCGACGCAGTCGAGCTCCGCGGCGAGACGCTCGCGAGCTCCCCCCGTCCCGACGGGGTGGGCGACGCCTGCGACAACTGTCCGACGGTCTACAACCCGGACCAGGCCGACGCGGACGGCGACGGCGTCGGCGACGCCTGCCTCGCAGGTGATCGGAATCACGATGGCCAAATCACCGTGAACGAGATCGTCGAGGCGGTGAACGCCGCGTTGAACGGGTGTGTCTGATCAGCCCGCCGGCACGATGCGCAAGACCCGGTCGTCATCTGGCGCGGGCTGGCCACGTCCGTCGCGATTGCTCGTAGTCAG
>JAIQFR010000182.1 GCA_020073205.1 Terriglobia bacterium | reverse complement strand
CCCCCCCCCGAAACTCAGGGCACCACTTCTCCCCCGCCGGTATCGTCCCAGAGCGCGCGAGGCGGGAGCAGCGTGAACGACAGGCGATGGATCGCGCAGGGCCCGAGGCGGCGGATCGCGTGGCGATGCGCCTCGGTGGGATACCCCTTGTGGGCGGCGAACCCGTACCCCGGGAAGTCCGCGTCGTACCCCGCCATCATCGCGTCCCGGACCACCTTCGCGAGGATGGATGCGGCGGCGATCGCGTGGCACGTCGCGTCTCCGCGGATGATCGCCTCCTGGGGGACGTCGATTCCCGGGATCCGGCGCGCGTCCACCAGCACGTGGTCGGGCCGGACGGGGAGCGCCAGGACCGCGCGTTGCATCGCGAGGAGCGTCGCGCGGTAGATGTTGACCCGGTCGATCTCTCCGGGATCGGACACTGCCACCGCGTGCGCCAGCGCGACCCTCCGGATCTCGTCGGCCAGTTTCACCCGGCGAGCCGGCGCCACGCGTTTCGAGTCGTCCACCCCCGGGATCCCCGTGCCGGGGGCGAAGACCACGGCGGCCGCGACGACGGGCCCGGCCAACGGTCCGACCCCGGCCTCGTCCACTCCCGCGACCCGCACGATCCCCCGCGACCAGAGTTCCCGCTCCCGGACGAGAAGCGCGCTGAGGCGTCCGAGGGCCCGCGGGGTCGCGGGCCGCGGCTCGGTGCGGGAGGTCCGGATGTCGGCCATGTCAGGTGTCATTCTCGCCGCCCGCTCAAGCGAGGAGCGACGGCAAGTAGTCGTCGGGCGGCACGAATCCCAAGATCTCCAGCAAGGTCGCCGCGACGTTCGCGAGTCCCGCCTCCTCAAGGTCCTTCCGGAGCGGGAGGGGCGGGCCCTTCCCGCGATGAACGATGAACGGGACGGGATTCAAGCTGTGACTCGTGCGGGGCCTCGGACGGCCGGAAGGGTCCTCGAGGGGGAGGCCGGCCTCGTCGCGCTCCACCATGTCGTCCGCGTTCCCGTGGTCGGCGAGAACGACGAGAGTCCCCTCGACGTTCTCGATTCCCCGGACCACCCTCGCGAGGCAGAGGTCGACCGCCTCCACTGCGAAGATCGTCGGCACGAGCTGCCCGCTGTGCCCCACCATGTCGCCGTTGGCGAAGTTGATCCGGCAGAAGCGGTGGCGGCCGGACTCCAGCGCCTCGAGCGTCGCGTCGGTGATCTCGGCGGCCTTCATCCAGGGGCGCAGCTCGAACCGCACCCTGTCGGAGGGGATCTCGAGGTACGTCTCGGTGTCGGGGTCGAATTTTCCTCCCCGGTTCCCGTTCCAGAAGTACGTCACGTGCCCGTACTTCTGGGTCTCGGAAAGGGCAAATTGGGTGACGCCGCTCCGGGCCAGGTACTCGCTCACGGTGCGGTCGATCGCGGGCGGCGCGACGAGGTAGCTCCCGGGGATCCCGAGGTCGCCGTCGTACAGCGTCATCCCCGCGTACAGGACCTCGGGCCGGCGTCCCCGGTCGAACTTGGCGAATTCGTCCCCCTCCTCGAACGCCCGGCTGATCTCGAGCGCGCGATCCCCCCTGAAGTTGAAGAACACCACGGCGTCGCCGTCGCGCACCGGGCCCACCGGCCCTCGGGCGTCGACGACGACGAAGGGTGGAATGAACTGGTCGCTGAGGTCCCGCTGCTCGGCTCGGTACGTCTCGATCGCCTCGCGCGCCGACGCGAACGCGCGGCCCACGCCGTGGACGTGGGCGTGGTAGCCCCGCTCGACGATCTGCCAGTCGGCCTCGTATCGGTCCATGGTGGTCACCATGCGGCCGCCTCCCGAGGCGATCCGGTACCGCTTCCCTTCCCCGAGGCCGGCCCGCTTGAGCTGCTCCTCGAGCCGATCCAGGTAGACGAGGGCCGAGGTCTGGGGCACGTCCCTCCCGTCGAGCAGGGGGTGGACGTAAACCCGCGGCAGCCCTTCCCGGGAGGCCTCAGCGATCAGCGCGTGGAGGTGTTTCTCATGGCTGTGGACGTTCCCGTCGGAGAGGAGCCCGATGAGGTGGAGCGCGCCGCCCGCCTTGCATCGTCGGGTAATCGCCGCCCAGACCTCGCTCCGGAAGATCGAGCCGTCCGCCACGGCCCGGTTGACCAGCTTGGCGCCCTGATCGACGATGCGGCCCGCGCCGAGAGCGTTGTGGCCTACCTCGGAGTTCCCCATGTCGGCGTCGGACGGGAGGCCGACGGCGGTGCCGTGGGCCTTGAGGAGGCGCGACGGGGAGCGCGCCATGAGGGCGTCCAGCGTGGGGGTCCGCGCGAGGGCGACCGCGTCCCACTCGTCCCGCCGCCCGATTCCGATGCCGTCGAGGACGACGAGGAGCACGGGACCCGGGAGGCGCGCGATCCTGCCCGACGCACGGAGTGTCATGTCCACGGTTCGCTCCCCTCCCTCGGCCGAAGCGCACGTCAGGATACCACCGCCGTCGCGGACGGATCCGTCCGAACCCGGCGTGTTGACACGCTTCGCCGCGCGGAGCGACCCGCTTGACACGGGTCACGAAAGATCGCTCGCGGCGCCGGAGCGCGCCGTGCTCGGAAACACGGACCGGCCGGCACGCGCTACACTGTTCTCGAAGATCCGACCGTCGGGTCTTGGAGTGCAGGGAGAACGAACATGGCGTTCATCATCGCTGAGCCGTGCATCGGGACCAAGGACACCGCCTGCGTGGACGTCTGCCCGGTGGACTGCATCCATCCCACGAAGAAGGACCCGGACTTCGAGACCGCGGAGATGCTCTACATCGATCCGGTGGAATGCATCGATTGCGGGGCGTGCGAGCCCGCCTGCCCGGTCGAGGCGATCTTCGAGCTGGACGCGCTCCCGGAGAAGTGGAAGGACTACATCGAGAAGAACGCCGCCTACTTCAAGAAGTAGCCGGCGCCTTCAGGCCTTCCGCAGGGTGATCCTCACGATCTCGGCGCGCCTGAACAGGCGCATCGGCGGTCCCCAGAATCCGGTGCCGCGCGAGACGCAGAGAGTCATTCCGCCCACCTCGTGAAAACCGGACAGCCTCGGGTACGCGAGCCTCACCAGGTAGGCGAACGGCCAGATCTGGCCGTCGTGCGTGTGGCCCGAGAGCATCAGGCCGACGCCGAGCTCCGCCGCCCGCTCGACCTCGCTCGGGCTGTGGGAGAGGAGGATCGTGACGCCGCGAGGGCGGGACGCGAGAGCGCGATCGAGGAAGCCGTCCCCGGCGCCCGCCTGGCGACGGGCGGTGAGATCGTCGACGCCCGCCACGACCAGTCCGGGCGCGGCCTCGACGGCCTCGTCGCGCAGCACCCTGAACCCCGCGGCCCTCAGGATCGCCACCGATCGCTCGAGTCCCGCATAGAACTCGTGGTTCCCGGTGACCGCGAAAACGCCGAGCGGAGCCGTGAGGCGTCGGAGGACGGGCACGAGGGCCCCGGCCGCCGAGACGTCGTGGTCCACGAGGTCGCCGGTGACCGCGAGAAGGTCCGGCTTCAAGGCCTCGACGTCTCGGACTCGCCTCGCGAGCCAGCGCTCGGACAGCAGCGGGCCGAGGTGGAGATCGGAGATCTGCACCACCACGAGGCCGTCGAGCTCCGGCCCAAGCCCTTCGAGCCTGACGGTGCGCTCCGTGATCCCCGGCGGGCGCAGCCCCTGAATCAGCGCGGCGACGGACAGCAGGCCGGCCGCCGCGACCGCGGCCTCGCGCGCGCGAGCCACGCGCCCGGGGAACAGGAGGCCGAAGCCGGTGGCGAGGTCGGCGGCGAGGAGCGAGACGAAGAGCAGGAAGAGCACCCCGACCCAGATCGAGGCGGCCGCGTCCAGCGGGAAGACGAGTCGGCCGAGCCGCGGCGAGAGGATCCGAGCCAGCGGGTAGCCGAGCCACAGCGCGGCCGCGGCGGCGAGCAGGAGGCGGCGCGCGGTGGGCGGCTCGAACGGCGGAAGCCCCGAGACGCGGAAGAACACGTACGCGTGCATGAGGGTCCATACGGACAGGACGATCAGCAGGAAGACCGCGAGCCTCGCCATGGAGCTCGCCGCGTCACCGGGCCCCGGGACGGCTGAGAGCCTCGCGGAAGGCGCGCACGTGCTCGGGACCGGTGCCGCAGCAGCCGCCAACGATCGCGACGCCGAGGGCGACGAGAGTGCGGATCCGCTCCGCCATGTAGGCGGGATCCTCGGGGTACGCGAGCCCGCCGGACGTCGCCTTCGGCAGGCCGGCGTTGGGCTGGATCGCGACCGGCTTCCTGGCGTGCCTCAGGAACTCCGACGCGATCTCCACCGATCTCGTCTATGACGTGCTGCGCAAGCACCAGGCCGATCATCTGCTCTTGCGCGCGGCGCGCGC
>JAIQFR010000181.1 GCA_020073205.1 Terriglobia bacterium | reverse complement strand
CAGCCCGATCGGATCCACGATCAGGAACAGGTTCACCACCATGCTGGCGAACAGCGAAGGCCTCATCGCACCCGCCCGACGTCACCAGCCGCTGGACGCGCCGCCGCCGCCGAAGCTCCCGCCGCCCCCCGAGAAGCCGGGGGACCCGCCGAATCCGCCGCCGCCGTGCCCTCGCCCCCCCAGCGCGGCCAATGCCACCCATCCCGGGTGACGCGCCGGCAGGTTCCGGCCGGCGTCCGACCGGTGGAGGATGATCCTCGCGATCGGCAGCCCGACGAGCCAGCCCACGGTCAGGATCGCTCCGGCGATCGGGTGGATCAGCACCGACGGGAATGCGGCGTAGAACGGAACGAGGAAGAGGTAGAGGAACCAACCGGGAAAGCCCGGGCTCAGGATCGCGACCAGCGAGAACACGCCGACCACCGCCGCGAAGAGCGCGAGGCCCGCCACCCGCGCGTACCAGGGGATTCCCGGCGCGAACGCCATGGGTCCCGAAGGCGCCGCCGCGATCCCCTTTCCGCCGAGCGCCGCGATGACCGCGTCGACACCCGACTCGACCCCGCCGCCGTAGTCACCCGCCCGGAATCTCGGCCGCACGACGCCATCGAGAATCCTCCGGCACAGGGCGTCGGGCAGGGTCGCCTCGAGACCGTACCCGACCTCGAGCCGCATCTTCCGGTCGCGCTGGGCCACGAGGAGCAGCACCCCGTTGTCCTTCCCCTTCCGCCCGAGTTTCCAGGTCTCCGCCACCTTCATCGAGTAGTCTTCGAGCGCCTCCCCGTCGAGGGAGCCCACCGTGAGCACCGCGATCTGGACGGTCGTTTCCTTCTCGTACGCCTCGATCCTCCGCTCGATCCTCTCCCGGGTCTCGGCGGGGATGACCCCGGCGTAGTCGTTGACGCGGCCGGTGAGGTACGGCACATCGATGGCCGCGGCGCCCGGCGCGAGCCCGACGAGCAGCGAGAGGACCGCGAAGAGACGGGCGAGAGGCCCGCGCATGGTCAGGGCTTCCCGAGCCTGAGCCCGTTGGCGAGCTCGTCGCGATCGTCGGGGCGAACGTCGACGCCGTGCCGCGCCAGGAGATCGCCGCACTCCCGTATCGCCGCCGCAAGGGCGTCCCCCGGCTTCCCTTCCCGCATCCCGCGGACGATCCCGCCGACGATCCCGTCCCACTCCTCCTGCCGGACCTTGGCGGCGATCCCCCGGTCTCCGGTCACCACGACCCGCCGCTCGAACAGCGAGAGGAAGATCAGCACGCCGGTGCGCTCCCGGGTCGCGAAGACCTCTTCGCTCAGGAACGCCTGCGCGGCCCGCTCCCGGACCCGCTCCGCCAGGACGCCGCGCGGCACCAGGAGGCGCTTGAACGGCGGAGCCAGCTCGGAGGCGAGATGGCCGAGACCGGCCCCCAACACGGCGGGAGCCGCGATCCAAAGCGCGAGGGGCACCCCCCATACCTCGACCGCGTGGAACGCCGCGGCGGATCCGAGCGCCGCCACGAGAGCCCCGAGCGTGGCGCCCCTAGAGGTCGCGTCGGCATACCCGTCGGACCGCTCCACCACGTACGGAACGATCTCCCCCGACGTCCGTTTCTCCGCGTCGCGGACCGCTTCCTCGACCCGGCGAAGATCCTCAGGCGAGAATACCCGACTCATCTTCATCGCGCGGCACCTCCGGCGTGCGATCCCCTGAACGGAACCGGCCGAAAATACCACAACACGAGGTGGAACGAGCCGGCGCGCGGTCGGGGTCCCGAGCGTTACAGCACGCCCTCGATCAGCCGGAGCGCGTCGCGGGCGATGATCAGCTCCTCGTTGGTCGGGATCACGAGCACCTTCACGTGCGCGCCCGCCGGGGAGATCTCCCCTTCGTTCCCCCCCACGGTCGCCGCGTTCCGCTCCGGATCGAGCAGGATCCCGGCGAAAGCCAGCCCCTTGAGGGCGCGCTCCCGGATCGCCGCGGCGTTCTCGCCGATCCCGCCGGTGAAGATCACGGCGTCGGCCCCGCCCATGACCGCGGCGTACGCGCCGATGTACTTGCGGAGTCTGTAGCAGAACATGTCCGCGGCGAGGCGGGCCCGCTCGTTCCCCTTGGCCTCCTCCGCCAGGATGTCCCGCATGTCGTTCGACACCCCGGAGACCCCGTACAGCCCCGAGTGCTTGTTCAGCATGGTCGTGAGCTGGTACTCGGTCAGGTCCTCCTTGTGCATGATGTAGAAGAGCACCGCAGGGTCCAGGTCGCCGCAGCGACTGCCCATGAGCAGCCCCTCGAGGGGGGTGAATCCCATCGAGGTGTCCACCGATCGGCCGTGGTCGATGGCGCAGACGCTCGCTCCGTTCCCGAGGTGGCAGGTGATCAGCCGGGTCTCCTCGCGGGGCCGTCCGAGGATCGCCTGGGAGCGCCAGCCGACGAAGCGGTGCGACGTCCCATGGAAGCCGTACCGCCGGACCGCGTGCCGGACGTAGAGGACGTACGGCAGCCCGTAGACGTAGGCCACGGGCGGCATCGTCTGGTGGTACGCGGTGTCGAACACCGCCGCGTGCGGCACCTCGGGCAGGATCTGCCTCGCGGCGTAATACCCTCGGAGGTTGTGCGGGTTGTGGAGCGGCGCCAGCTCCGAGCACTCCTCGATCTCGCGGATCACGTCGTCGTTGACCAGGACCGACCGGGCGAACTTCTCGCCGCCGTGGACCATCCGGTGGCCGACCGCGTCGATCTCCCGGGCGTCCTCGAGCACCCCCTTCCCCGGGAGCGTCAGCGTCCGGATGATGTCGGCGATGGCGACCCGGTGCTCCAGGATCTCCTTGACCTCCGACGTCTTCTCCGCCCCCTCGGGCCGGTAGGTGTGGATCGCGCTCGACGTCCCGATCCGCTCCACCGAGCCGCGGGCGATCGCGCGGTCGGAATTCTCCTTGATCATGTCCAGCGTGGTCTCGACCAGCTGGTACTTGACGGAGGACGAACCGCAGTTGAGGACGAGGACTTTCATCGCGCGGCCTCCGCCCTCGCGGTCGCGACCCGCCGGCGGCCGTCCCACGCGAAGAAGCCGCGGCCGGTGCTGCGCCCGAGGTGCCCCGCGCGGACCAGCTTCCGCAGGAGGGGGCAGGGCCGGTACTTGACGTCACCCAGCTCGTGGAACAGGTGCTCCATCCAGGCCATGACCTTGTCGAGGCCGATGCGATCGCAGTACTCCAGCGGGCCCATCTGGAACTGGTAGCCGAGCTTCAACGCCAGGTCCACGTCCTCCGCGTTCGCGACCCCCTCCATGACGATGAAAATCGCCTCGTTGAGGAGAGGCACGATGGCTCGCGTGGCGACGAATCCCGGGTACTCGAAGACCTCGATCGCGGTCTTGTCCAGCACCCGCGCCAGCTCCATGGCCGTCGCGAAGGTCTCCTTCGAGGTCTCGATCCCGCGCACCACCTCGACGATCGGATTCCGGCTCACCGGCGGCAGGAAGTGGAGCCCGATCACCCTGTCGGGCCTTCCCGAGGCCGCGGCGATCTCCGTGATGCTGAGGGTGGAGGTGTTCGTGATGAAGATCCGGTCGGGCGGGCAGATCCCGCCGAGCTCCGCCATCACCCGCTTCTTCGACTCGAGCTCCTCGGTGACGGTCTCGATGATCATGTCGGTGTCGGCCAGCAGGTTCACGTCCGACACGAACCCGATCCGTCCCAGGATCACCTTCTTCTCCGAGGCGGTGATCCCCCACTTCCTGAGCTCCTCGTCCAGGGACGAGACCAGCGCCGCGTGGGCCCTCTCCGCGAGCTCGTCCGAGACCTCCTGGAGGATCACCTGGATGCCCGCGGCCGCGACCTTCTCGGCGATGGAACGGCCCATCATTCCGCCGCCCACGATCCCCAGCTTGTGGAGCTCCATGTCCGCCCGTCCTTTTCAGGTCCTGGGAGGTCGGAGCGCTCCCGCGTCCGCCCCCCGAAAGGAGACGCAGATTCAGGTCCGCGAATTGTACCCAAAACCGCCGGGGAGCGCCCGTTCGGAACCCGAGAAAGAGGGCAAGGAATGGCAGGATATGGCCGGAGGAACGACGCGGCGGACGGATGCGGGCCGGCCCCGCACCCGTCCCCCGAGCGAGCGCATCCGCCCCTCGAGGCGGACGGGATCAGGCCATCCGGTCGACCTCCGCGCTCGAGCCGGTGACCGAGGCGATGGACTTCTTGAACATCGCCTTCTCGGCGTCGCTCAAGTCCACCTCGATGATCTTCTCGATGCCCCCGGCGCCGAGCACGCAAGGCACGCCGATGAACATCCCCTTGACGCCGTATTCGCCGTCGAGGAGGGCCGCCACCGGGAGGATCTTCTTCCGGTCGAACGCGATCGCCTCGACCATCTCCAGCGCCGCCCAGGCGGGAGCCGAAGACACAGGCACGAGTCATCGCTTTCCAAAAGCAGGCAAAGCTGGCGCCCGATGGGATTGTGGGTCCGAAGACAACAAAGTCTCTCGTGGCCTCGGTCCTCGCAGACAAC
>JAIQFR010000180.1 GCA_020073205.1 Terriglobia bacterium | reverse complement strand
GAGGTCACCGACTATCACGCCGGCGTGCTGAGACTTCCGTGGAACGCGGTGTTCGGCATCGCGAAGCGCGCCGGGCAGGATGTGGGGCCAGCACCGGCCACCACGTAGGTGTGACCCGCCGACCGCGCCGCCTGACCCGCCGCCGAGCTGGTCCCGCCGCGACTCCGCATTGCCCCCATCGCCCCAAAAGGGCGTATACAGTAGGCAGCAACCTGAAGGGGGCTGCCGATGCGTACTTTTTGGGTCCTCTGTGTGGTAGCCGCGGTGTGCGTGCTGCCGGTTTGGGCAAGCGAGCCCGGGCAGCCGCTGGATTGCAGCGATTGGGTGATTCTTGATCCATCGCTTCGATGCGAAGCGTATGAATGCGTGGCTAACGGCAACGACACTCGCGGATGCGACGTCGATGGGGCTCCGTGGATGCTAGACAACCAGAGTCGAAGCATCGTCTGGGAGCCGAACTCACTTCCTGCGGTCGAGTGTGGGTCCTACTTCTTCACCAATCGCCAATACTACGAACTCACGGCGTACACCGGTTCGGAGAAGAGGGTGCTTGCCTACCTGGCGGAGCGATGCTCCGCGGGTGACGGCGCGGATCGGATGGAAGCGTACGGCGGCGCTTTTGACAGGATATCCGGGCACTACCTCATTCGAGCGTACTCTTACGCGGCGGCGGCGCCCCCTCCGCCCTACGAGAGCGTGCGTCGCATAATGCACTTCGCTGGGTTCGCGACGCTCTTCGATGTCCTTCAAACCTACACTCCGGCACCCGCCACGATTGGCTTCCGCGTCCCCTACATGCCCGAGGGCATGCCCGCCGCTGACCACTTCGACACCTACTGGGGCGACCTCTCCACCGTCGGCACCTGGTCGCAGGCCTATGGGCTTCAGTGCCACTACCCCGCCGCTCCTCCCGCACGGGGCGACTACGTGACTGTCGCCGATACCCTCCCCACACCCCAGCCCGGCCACGGCTACTACTTCGTCACCTCCGCGACGTACCAGGGGCAGACGAGGTACGGGAAGAAGACGAGCGGTGGGAAACTGAGCGGGAGGGATCCGGCGGTGTTGCCGAACTGCCGGTAGGTGGAAAATAGCACGTCACGTATTGGCGCTGTCCGTGCGGAACGCTGCCCGACGCCTGGGCGGGACGGGTCCTCCACTTCCGGGCGGAGGATCTGAGCGTTGCCTCCAGGTCCGGATGATCCAGAAAGGAGCTTGAAGCGTGGATGCGACAAGCGAAACAGCCGCACAGTCGGGATCAACTCAAGAGGAACAGGCTCCGAGGATGAGCGACAAGACAATGAAGACGAAGACTCTTGCGTGGTGGGACTGGATTACGCGCTTCACGGCGATAGCCGCCTTCGGAATGAGTGCCTTCAATTTCTACCACGGGTGTACCAGCGCACGCACCACGAATAGAATCGAGGCGAACAGGCTCTTGGATCAAGCCCTGGACTTGCTGGGCGGCTCCGGAGATCAGCCCAGGCTCGGCACTTCTGGCATTGTGTTAGATCTGAATAGAGACCCGAGACAATTGGAACTTGTTCGAAGGAAGGTCGAAGAAGCCTTACTCCTCGCACCAGATCACGCTGAATGCTGGAGGATAAAGGGTATCTATCTATATAACCTGCACAAGTTCGACGAGGCCATTGTCAACTGCCGCAAGGCCATCGAGCTCGACCCCAACGACGCTGCTGCTTACCGCACGCTCGGGGCCTTTCTTTTCTCCCAGGGCAAGTTCGACGAAGCCATAGTGAACGAGCGGAAGGCCATCGAACTCGATCCAAAGGACGCTGCGGCCTATAACAATCTCGGGAATGTCCTCGTCATGCAAGACAAGAGAGACGAGGCTATAGCAAGTTACCGGAAGGCCATCGAGCTCGACCCGAAAAACGTCCACGCCTACATAAAACTCGGAGTTGCCCTCTCCTTGCAGGGTAAGCGTGACGCGGCCCTCGCGGGATACCGGAAGGCGATCGAGCTCGACCCAAAGAACGTCGACGCCTATAACATGCTCGCGCTCGAGCTCTCTGAGCGTGGCAACCGCGACGAGGCCATCGCGAACTACCGGAGGGCCATCGAACTCCGGCCAGAGGATCCCACCGCCCTCAGCGGTCTGGCGTCGGAGCTACTCGACCTCGGCAATGTCGAGGACGCTCTTACAAACTACCGGAAGGCTCTCGAGCTTGGCCGAAAGAGCGCGAGCGGCAGGAACCTCGAAAGCCTCCTCCTCAACCACAGCGGGTCTGACGAGTTCATCGCACGCGGGCGGCTCGCTACCGAACTCGCCCCAGACAACGCCAACGCCTATAACATGCTCGGCTTTCTCCTTTCCTTGAATGGCAAGTTTGACGAGGCCGTCACGAACTACCGGAAGTTCGTCGAACTTAACCCAAAGGATCCCATTGCCTACAACAGCCTCGGGCTCGCCCTTTACGAGCAGGGCAAACTCGACGAGGCCGCAGCGAACTACAGGAAGGCCATTGAGCTCGACCCGAAGAACGCCCTGCTTTACGTCCATCTTTGCTTGGCCCTCACCGACCAAGGCAAGATGGAGGAGGCCGCGGAAGCCCGTGAGAACGCGCGTAAACTAAGGGCCAAGAAGCAGTAAATCGAGTACACTGGGGGAACGAAGTCGCACCGCGTTCTTCTACAGCTAAGTCAGCAATCGCTGGGGTGGCGGGCCACGGGTAAGACGCATGTGAACCCCACATGCCCGGCTGACGCGCCGTGAAAGGTCTCCTGTCCTTTTGCCGTACCGCGGCGATTAGCACCAACGCGATGGCCGCTACCTACATCCACGCCTCCCGTCCCGCGAATGCTGCGAAGCCGCCCCCCCTGCCCGCGAAGCAGCGAGGCGCGGACGGTGCGACACGGCACACCCAGCTTTTCGGACTGGTGCCGCCGAGCGTGATCTCGGGCTACCGTCGGGTTGACCGGCGCGTCCATCACATCTTGTGTTGGTCACTCCTCCAACAGCGAGGTCTCGGCAGCAGTTCGCGCAACCGAGTGAAGAGCCACGACACGGGGAGGTAGACTCCGCCGATCGTCTTCGTCGTCGTGCCAGCAGATGAGAACGTCCACCTCGTCCGGTCGGTGGTTCAACTTGAAGTCTGACGACAGTTTCTTCCACTCTGCCATTAGATATCGCTCCGTCGTCCGATCAATCAGGATCGCATCCGGTTTTGAAACCTCATCGTAGTTGGCGCCGAGGCGGGATAATACCGCCTTGCTCGCGCCGCAACAGTATCGGAAGTCGGTGAAGTCCTGCAGGACTCCGAAAGCCAGGTACACGTCTGCCTCCGTCTCTGGCTCCCAGTTGTTGAGGTTCTCGGGACGAAAGGGCTCCAAGTGCACATGACGGAGGTTAAGTCGCTCGAAGACCGTGGCTTCGGGAGGCGTCGGCGCCGGAGTGGTGTCGCCCGGAAGTGGCAGCTCTCCCGGCTGCGGCGGCCGAGGCTCTAAGATCACGACCTTGGGATCGTTGCCGGGATTCTGGACCGTGAACTTGAGGCGCGAACCTGCGGTAAGGCGCAGTGTTTGGTAGACCGCGGCCATTCCGGTAAGCAAGCCGTACTGGTTCAGCGTCCCCTCTGCCGTGAAACCATCGAGCCCCTCGATTAGAACTGTCACCTTCCCTGGAGGAAGCAGCCCAGTCTGAAGGGCGGCCTTGCCGAGATAAATTGAACGAAGTGTGACGTAAGAACTCTTGATCGACGCCTCGAAGGTCTCCATCGCTCACTCCTCCAGGCCGGTCTGCATCTCCGTGCAACCCGCGGGCGGGACCGGCGAGGGCCGGGCCGACGCGATCCGCCACGGCGCCGACCGGCAGTTTCTGCGGGTCGTCAGGTGGCAGGTCTCTCGGTGTCATCCATTGTCCTCGGCACTGGCAGGAATCCAACGAACCGCGCCAAGATGACGAGCGTCATGAACACAGCGACGAGCAGGTGGGCGATAACGAGAGCTCTGGCCCCGTCGTTGGCGGGCGTGATTTCGCCGTAGCCCACGGTGGTCATGGTCACCATGCTGAAGTACAGAGCCCCGACCGGGGTGGACAGAACATCGGCCTTGCCGCCAAACAGATGGCGGTAGGTCGCGTACGCCGCAGCGAACCAAACGACGGCCTCGACGTAGTTGTGCAGGGCCAGAATCACGATGCGGCGGTAGCTTCGGACCGCGTAATTGGCTGTTGCCGGGGATTCTCTGTACGGATTGAACAAAACCACATTCGCCTGATAGACGACGACCTCGAGAACTCGGATGCCGCCGTAGGTCACGAGCCCGATGACGAGTGTGCAAAATCCGACCTGGCTTGCGACCAACAGGGCAACGAGGGACAGCGCGAGGTTCAGGAAGACCCAGACGTCGACCCAACCGTGGGTACGGAGGCGGGGAAACACGAACCAGATCCACTCAAGTGGCGATACCCACGCGGCCGCGCTTAAGACCCGGCGCCAAACTTGAACTACAAAGGAATCCAACTTCCTAGTCCTCTTGCCCTCGGCGTCGCGCGTCAGCAACGCGGCGTGGCGCCCCCTACGTCC
>JAIQFR010000179.1 GCA_020073205.1 Terriglobia bacterium | reverse complement strand
ACCAACCTGCGCGTGCTCGCCTGGCTGACCGGCGGAGAGAGCCTGCACAACAACCACCACGCCTATCCCTCGAGCCCCAAGTTCAGCATGGGCCGCTTCGAGTTCGATCCTTCGTGGGTGGTGATCCGGGTGCTCATGCTGCTCCGGCTGGCCCGCCTGGTGGGCGAGAGGGTGAAGCTGGCCGCGTAGGGCGGCGCCATCGGGGCTGCGGTCGAAGTGCGCGCTCGCCCCGGACCCGCCGGACCAGGCCCCGTGAGCCGGTGACCACCGACGACGAAATTCCTCGCCTGCCTGGCCGAGCCTAGAGCGGTCGCCGCCCAGCCGAGACGCCGGCGACGATCTGGTGATCGGACAGCGCGCCAGAGAGTCCGGGCGCGTACTATAATGCGGTCGGTATGCTGCTGTCTGTGGTGATTCCGGTGCTGAATGAAGAGCGCAACGTCCCCGAGCTCTACCGGCGGATCGGCCGGGTCCTCGAGAGCCAGGATTTGGATGTCGAGATCGTCTTCGTCGATGACGGTAGCACCGACCGGACTCCCGACATTCTGCGGGACCTTCACAACCGCCACCCTCATGTGAAGTCCGTGCGCCTCGCCCGGAACTTCGGGCATCAGGCAGCGATTTCAGCGGGCCTGCGAGCCGCGTCTGGCGATGCGGTGGTGGTGATGGACGGCGACCTCCAGGACTCCCCAGAAATGCTGCCGACGTTCATCGCACGCTGGCGCGAGGGCTACGAGGTCATCTACGCTGTAAGGGAGCGCCGCTCGGCATCGCTGCTCAAGCGGTTTGGCTATGCGATCTTCTACCGGCTGCTCCACCGGATTAGCCACATCGCGGTCCCGCTCGACAGCGGCGACTTTTCTATGATGGACCGGCGGGTGGTGGACGTAATCAACGCGATGCCCGAGCGCACGCGCTTTGTCCGCGGGATGCGCAGCTGGGCGGGATTCCGCCAGACGGGCGTCACGCAGATCCGGGGAAAGCGGTTCGCCGGTGAGCCGAAGTACACGTACTGGAAGCTGGTTCGCCTGGCGCTAGACGGTTTCATCGGATTTTCCTACAGGCCTCTGCAGATGGCGTCACTGTTCGGCGCGGCCGTGTCCGTCGCCGCCCTGCTGCTCGCGATCCTGCTCATAGTCCTGAAGGTCGTGCACGGTATCCCGTTAGTCGGCTGGACCTCTCTCATCGTAGCAGTGCTCTTCCTTGGTGGCGTCCAACTGATCTGCGTGGGCATCCTGGGCGAGTACGTGGGCCGCATCTACGACGAGGTTCGCCAGCGCCCGCCCTACGTGGTCGCCAACGTCCTCGGCAAGACGCGGCTGGATGCCCCTCCGATCCGAGAAGTCGAGCGTCCGTGAAGGAGGAACTGAACAAACAGGAGCGCTTCTTCGATCTCGGAGAGACCTATTTCTGGTTGGCCGGCCAGAACGACTTGGTGGAGCGGGCGCTCACGCCGTACCTCACACGCCTCAAAACGGACGCGGGCCCCCGCCCTCTTCGCATCCTCGACCTCGGTTGCGGGCCCGGAAACACGTTGCGCCGGCTCGGGCGCTGGGGTGTCACGCTCGGCATGGATTTTTCGCTCGATGCGCTCGTCTTCGCGCGTACGCGCGGAGCGGCGCGTGTCTTTTCTGGGGACTCGATGGCGTTGCCGATCGCGTCGGAATCGATGGACTGCGTAGTCGCGCTGGACAATCTCGAGCACGTCGAAGACGACGAGAAGGCGCTCCGGGAGATCCGTCGGGTGCTCCGGCCCGGCGGAGCCTTCCTGCTCACGGTGCCCGCGTTCATGACCCTCTGGCGGAATCACGACATCATGTACGGCCACTTCCGGCGGTATTCGAAGCGGGAGTTCGCCAAACGGGTCCAACTGGCGGGGCTCGTCATCGAGGAGCACAGATTCTTTAAGTGTCTGTTCTTTCCGCCGCTGCTTGTGCTAGCGAAGGCCGAGCGTCTACTCTCACGCGTCGTGCCGCCTCGAGACAATTTCTACACGGTGCCGAAGTGGTTGAACAGGCTCATGCGGAGCGAGATTCTCTGGGAAGACCGAACGGGTCTGACACGGGTATTGCCCTTCGGCGTGTCGCTGATCTGCGTAGGCTCACGGTGACCGACGTCGAAACAGCACGCGGTCGTTCTGCTCTAGGCCGTTGTCGTAGCTCGGGGCCTCTACTGTTCACAATACCCGGCCCGGTAAGACGAGCCGAGGTATCTGTCTTTGTCGCTATTGCCATCAAGGCCGCCGTCAGGCTCTTCCACAACGAGGTGCTGGGCGAGCGCCTCCCGCTGCCGTTCTACATGTTGGACGCCACCCAGCCGGTCGTCGGCTGCGCCTGGCCGCGACCCACCGAATGATTGCGGCTCCCGGTGCGCCCGTGCTGCTCCGTCGCTCACGCGCGACTGGAGACGGCCCATGATCGAGCTGTCCTCCTTCTGCTTGACGTAGGTGTCCGACCGCGGTCCGGATAGAGGACCAGCTGCACCTTGTAGCCGAGAGCGCACGAACGAGGCCAGGAACCCGACGCCGGCGCCCGCGCCCACGTAGTCGCGGTAGATGAACGCGCTTCGGAGAAGACATGGTCTGCCAGGAACCGACCATGGCCGGGCCAAATTACGCTCGAGAACAAGTGTTTCGGCCCGCGCGGGCGTCGGGCTACGGCACGAGCGGCTGCCGTGCACAGAGCAGGTCGACGTAGAGCCGGCCGGCAAGGTGCCGCTCCGGCCGGCGCGCGTCGAAGACCTCGAGGCCTCCGTCCTCGTGCAACACGTGGATGACGAACCCCCGGGTGAGAAAGAAATCGAGGATCGACTCGGGTCGGAAGCCCATCTGGCCCATCGCCGCCGGTGAGTACTCGACGGCGGCGACCAGGCCTGGATTGGCCGCGACGATGTCGGCCATGCCCTCGCAGACCGGCAGCTCGTAGCCCTCGACGTCGATCTTGACGAAGCCGACCGCGCTGGCGATCCCGCGCTCGCGCGTGAAGCGGTCGAGGCTGAGCAGTCGCACCGTGTCACTCGCCGCCACGCCCCGGTCCGCGCGAAACGCGTCGGTGGTGATGCGGTGCCCGGCGTGGTGGCGGACGTCGCGCCAGAGACCGACCGTGCCTTCGGTAGCGCCCACCGCGGCGTGAACCGTCTCGACGCGGTCGGCGAGACCGAGCCGGCGCATCGTGCGGACCAGGCGCTCGAAGTTCTGGCGCTCGGGCTCGAAGGCAAAGACCCTGAAGCCCGGCGCGAGCCCGCGCGCGAAGACGCTGGCGGTGTAGCCGATGTTGGCGCCGACATCCAGGATGTGGCCGCCACGGAGGAGATCGGGCTGCCGGCGCGCGAGCGTGGCGAACGGATCGCTTAGCCGCTTGTAGACGAAATACGTGCGGACGAACAAATCACCGAGTACCGCGTTCTCCAGGAGGCCGAGCCGATTGGCCAGACCGTAGGCGGAGTGGAGGCCTTCCACGACACGCCCACGGAGGCTCACGATCGCACGCTGACCTCATAGAACGGCTCCAGCCGCTCGCCGAAGAGGTAGAGCGGAGCCTTGCTCTCCTCCCAGTAGCTGAACACCGGCCGCAGGGTGTAGGTCGTTTGCAGCTCGGCGAGGAAGGCCTCGAAGTCGCGCGCGCTGAGCCGCGTGCCCGCTCGCGTCGGCGCCTGGTTGATGCCGACCAGCGAATACGGACCGGGGACAAAGTTGTATACGAAAACGCGGTGCCCGAGCGCGAGGTGGCGGTCGATCGCCGCGCGAATCGACACGAACGCGTCCCGTGTCGGTTTCTGGCTGAAGACGTCCTTGACGCTGACGTGTTGCGCCTCGCCCCCTCGGTAGAGGCGCGCGAAGATGGGATCGATGCCGGACTCGGACGAGATGAAGAGGTCGTCGGCGCGGAACTCGCTGGCGCGGCGGACCTCGAGGGCGGCCTTCATCTGACCGTAGTGACGCCACGGGAGGATCCCGCCGCTGAGATCGACGACGAAGACGATCGCGACCAGTGCCGCGACGAGTCCGGTGAGCCAGCGGGAGCGCGGGCCGTCCGAGGTTTTCTGCGCCGCGATCAGCCCAAGCACGGACAGGATGACGAGCGGCGGGACCGTGACGACCTGGTACTTGGTCACGGTCGGCCAGAGCCACGCGTGGGGGAAGAGCTTGTAGGCCAGGATCCAGACCGCGGACGCGACGGCCATCGCCAAGAGTCGAGCCTCGACGAGGCGGCGCAGACACCGCAGTTCGGCAGCGAGAACCGCCATGATCGCGTAGGCGGCTACCGTGAGCGCGGTGAGGCCGAGGACGTAGGGACGGCCCAGCAGCGCGCGGTCGCGAACCGAATCGACGACCGCCTGCGTCCCGACGATGAACGCGGTCAGCTGGCCCTTCACCACTCGCGGCACGTCGAACTTCGTGGCGTGCTCGAAGCCCTGGAACTCCTGCGTGGAGCCCACGTGCACGCGAAAGGCCCAGAAGTACCACTGCACGGCATCGGTGAGCGTGTTCACCCCGGGGGCCCACAGAAGTCCCATAAACAACACCGCTGTGCACGTCGCGAGCGCCCCGGCTGCCACGTACACCAGCGCGTCGCTCACCGCCTGACGCCATGGGCGGCCGACACACAGCAGGGCGATCACGGCGAGCCCGAAGAGCACGTTCTCCTGCCGCAGCAACATGGCAAGCGAGTGCAGCAACGCGACCCCGGCTACGAACCGCCAGGTCCAGCTACCGCGCGCGTGAGCGCGCGCGATCATCCAGAAGATGCCTCGATTGGGATCGCGAGTGGCGGTTGGCATGGAAGCCGCACGTGAACAACGCGTGGTTCCGCTATCAAGACGACGTATACACGTCGTGGTGGCGCGCGCGTGTAGCCCCACCGAGAAACGCCGAGCGTCGTCCACGGCTGCTCACGACAGATGCCTTCGCGGAGGCATGCGGATTACCCGCGCTCG
>JAIQFR010000178.1 GCA_020073205.1 Terriglobia bacterium | reverse complement strand
GGACGGGGCGACCTACCAGCAGGAATTCGAGCGCGGCAAGCCGGCCACCGAGTTCCGCCGCACCGGCGTCTCGAAGCGCCGCGGCACGAAGATCACGTTCGTGCCGGACCCGCAGATCTTCGAGGACCTCGTCTTCTCCCACGACACCCTCGCCCAGCGGCTCCGGGAGCTCGCGTTCCTGAACCGCGGTCTGCGCATCGTGCTCAAGGACGAGCGCGCGGAGAAGGTGCGCGAGACCGCGTTCCACTACGAGGGCGGGATCATCGAGTTCGTCCAGCACCTCGACAGGGCGCGGCAGGTCCTCCACGCGCCGCCGATCTATCTCGAGGCGGACGAGAACGGCGTCCAGCTCGAGATCGCGATGCAGTGGAACGACTCCTACAACGAGACGGTCTACGCGTTCGCGAACTCGATCAACACCGTGGAGGGAGGGACCCATCTCGTCGGCTTCAAGGCCGCGCTGACCCGGACCGTGAACAACTACCTGGCCAAGGCGAATCTCGGGAAGGACGCCAAGGACATCGCGCTCTCAGGGGAGGACTGCCGGGAAGGTTTGACCGCGGTGATCGCGGTGAAGATCCCGAAGCCGCAGTTCGAGGGGCAGACCAAGACCAAGCTGGGAAATTCCGAGGTCAAGGGGCAGGTCGAGGCGCTGGTCAACGACCGCCTCGGCGCCTGGCTCGAGCAGCACCCGCAGGTGGCGAGGAAGATCATCCTCAAGACGGTCGAGGCCGCCCGCGCGCGCGAGGCGGCCCGCCGGGCGCGGGAGCTGACGCGCCGGAAGGGGGCGCTCGAGTCGGGATCGCTCCCCGGGAAGCTCGCCGATTGCCAAGAGCGCGACCCGGCCCTGTGCGAGCTGTTCCTGGTGGAGGGCGACTCCGCGGGTGGCTCCGCGAAGCAGGGGCGCGACCGGCGGTTCCAGGCGATCCTCCCCCTCCGCGGGAAGATCCTCAACGTCGAGCGGGCGCGATTCGACAAGATGCTCGCCCACGAGGAGATCCGGACCTTGATCGCCGCACTCGGGACGGGGATCGGCGAGGACGAGTTCGACCTGGCGAAGCTCCGCTACGGCCGGGTCCTGATCATGACCGACGCGGACGTGGACGGCTCGCACATCCGCACGCTGCTCCTGACGTTCTTCTACCGGCAGATGCGCGCGCTGGTCGAGAAGGGGCATATCTTCATCGCGCAGCCCCCGCTGTACAAGGTCTCCAAGGGGAAGGACGAGCATTACCTCGCCAACGACAAGGAGCTATCCGCCTACGTGGTCCGCAAGGCGATCGAGAACAGGACCGTGTCGGTGCCGGCGACCGGGCGGACGTTCGCCGGGAAGGAGCTGCTCCGCCTGCTCAACGCCCTCATCGACTGGGATCACTACCTCGGCGCCGTGGAGCGTCTCGGGGTGGGGCGCGACGTGGCGGAGGCGATGCTCGAGTGCGGCCTCGCCGAGCGAGCCGACTTCGAGACGCGCGACAAGCTCGAGATCTTCTCGGCTCGCGTCGAGGCGCTCGGCCACCAGGTCCTCTCGACGGACCGGGACGAGGAGCACGGCCTCTTCGAGCTGGAGTTGCGCGAGGTCGCCCGCGGCCAGCGGGAGGTCCGGGTCAACCTCGAGCTGGCGCAGGCGGTGGAGATGAGGCAGCTCCGCCGCCTCCTCCCGCAGGTGTCCCTGGTGTCCCCCCCGCCCGTCGTGGTGAGCCACAAGGACGGGGAGACCCGGCTCGACTCGAAGGAGGCGTTCCTGCACCACCTGATGGACGACGGGAAGAAGGGTCTCGGGATCCAGCGGTACAAGGGGCTGGGAGAGATGAACCCGGAACAGCTCTGGGAGACCACCATGGACCCGGGTCGCCGCAGCGTCCTCCAGGTCCGCGTGGAGGACTCGGCCGAGGCGGACATGCTCTTCTCGGTGCTGATGGGCGACGCGGTCGAGCCGCGCCGCCTCTTCATCGAGGAAAACGCCCTGGACGTGAAGAACCTGGACATCTGAGATGGAAGCCGCCGAGAACCGGATCCCGATCAACATCGAAGAGGAGATGAAGCGCTCCTACCTCGATTACGCCATGAGCGTGATCATCGGGCGGGCGCTCCCCGACGTCCGTGACGGCTTGAAGCCGGTCCACCGCCGCGTCCTGTTCGCGATGCACGACACCGGGAACGCCGCGGACAAGCCGTACCGGAAGTCGGCCCGAACCGTCGGCACCGTGATCGGCAAGTACCACCCCCACGGTGACCAGGCGGTCTACGACACCATCGTGCGGCTGGCGCAGGACTTCTCCATGCGCTACCCGCTGGTGGATGGGCAGGGGAACTTCGGATCGGTGGACGGGGATCCACCCGCCGCCATGCGCTACACCGAGATCCGCCTCGACCGCCTGGCGCACGAGATGCTCCGGGACATCGAGAAGGAGACGGTGAACTTCGCCCCGAACTACGACGGCTCGGAGCGGGAGCCGCTGGTCCTGCCGGCGGCGTTCCCGAACCTCCTGGTGAACGGGTCGGCGGGGATCGCGGTGGGGATGGCGACCAACATCCCGCCCCACAACCTCGGAGAGGTGGCCGACGCGATCCGGCTCCTCGTCGAGAACCCCGAGGTCGAGCTGGACGAGTTGATGGAGGTCCTCCCCGGCCCCGACTTTCCCACCTCGGGATTCATCTACGGGATCGAAGGAATCCGCCAGGCGTACGCCACCGGACGCGGGCACATCCGGATCCGGGGCCGGGCGGTGGTCGAGGAGATCCGAAAGGACCGGCAGGCGATCGTCATCACCGAGCTGCCGTACCAGGTCAACAAGGCGATGCTCATCGAGGAGATCGCGGGCCTGGTGCGCGACAAGCGGATGGAGGGGATCAGCGACATCCGCGACGAGTCGGACCGGGACGGCATCCGCGTGGTCCTCGAGCTGAAGCGCGACGAGACGCCCGGGGTCATCCTAAACAACCTCTACAAGTTCACCAAGCTCCAGGTGGGATTCGGCGTCATCAGCCTCGCCATCGTCCACAACCGGCCGCAGGTCCTGCCCCTCAAGGACATGCTCCGGCACTTCGTGGACTTCCGCCGGGAGGTGGTGGTCCGGAGGACCCAGTTCGACCTGCGGAAGGCGGAGGAGCGGGCCCACATCCTCGAGGGGCTCAAGCTGGCCATCGACCACCTGGACGAGGTGATCGAGACGATCCGCGGGTCGAAGACGCCGCCGGAGGCTAAGGAAGCCTTGAAGCTCCGCTTCGGGTTCTCGGAGATCCAGGCCCAGGCGATCCTGGAGATGCGGCTCCAGAGGCTCACCGGGCTCGAGCGGCAGAAGATCGTGGACGAGTACCAGGAGACGCTGAAGCTGATCGAGCGCCTCCGGCAGATCCTGTCCAGCGAGCCGCTGCAGCTCCGGATCGTCGTCGACGAGGGGAAAGGTCTCCGCGATTTTGGCCTCCAACTTTTCTGTTCCTTCGCCCACGTAGTGCAGGTACTCGCTGCCGCAGGTCGTGCAATGGGAGGGCACGGTGGCTGTGTAGCCGCAATAATGGCAGATCAACTTATGCTCGCGGCGATGATACGTTAGGGAAATAGAGCAGTTCACGCAACGGTTGGTTTCCCCGCAGCTCCGACAAAGCAGGAACCAGGAATAGCCACGCCGGTTGAGGAGAATCATGGTTTGTGCGCCGGATTGGAGCTGCGCGTCAATCTCCCCCTTGAGCCGGCGCGAGATCGGTACCTGGGTATGAGTCTCGCGGAACTCCTGCCGCATGTCCACGATCTCGACGGAAGCCAGCGAGCGGCCCGCGATTCGCTCCTCCAATTTTAGAAGGTGATATTTCCCCTCGCGGGCATTCCAATAGGATTCGAGCGAGGGCGTGGCCGAGCCCAACACCACCAATGCCTGCGCCAATCGCGCACGCACCACCGCGCCGTCTCGGCCGTGATAGCGCGGTGTTTCCTCCTGCTTGTAACTGGCGTCGTGTTCCTCGTCGACAATCACCACGCCCAGGTCCGTCAGCGGCGCAAAGACTGCCGAGCGCGTTCCGAGGACCACCTTCGCCTCGCTTCGACGAGCCCGCCACCAGGACTCGTGGCGCTCCGTTTCGCTCAACCCACTGTGCAGGACGGCGACCTGACTTCCAAATCGCGCGTAGAACTCTGACTGCACCGACGGAGTCAAGGAAATTTCGGGGACCAGCATCAGGGCCGTGCGCCCTTGCTCGAGACAGCGAGCGATAAGGCGGAGATAAATCTCGGTCTTTCCGCTTGCGGTGACTCCGTACAGCAGGGCAGCATTGAACCGGCGTGTGTCGAGAAGCGTAGTGAGTTCACTTAGGACTGATGCCTGCGAGGGTGTCACCTCGAGGCCAGTGGGTTTCTCAGAAATCGAGTGCTCGGGATAATTCCTGGGCTCACCAAGTTCGAGCAGACCGGCCTCACTGAGCTTCTTCAAATGCGACAGGCCTCCGCGAGCCGCCTTTAGAAGTTCCCGATGATCCACCACCTCGCCGCGCTGTTCGAGAGCCTCCAGAATCCTTCGCGCCACCGGTGAAAGGCGCGGCAGGTGTTCCGGCAGAGGTCCCGCCAATCGCACGGCGAAAACTTTCCGTGCCCCTCGGTCGCGCTCCAGTTCGGAGATTGCGACCCATCCCTCCGCGACGGCACGGGTGATCAGTCCGGTGGAAACACCCGTGAACCTCCGCTGGATGCTTTCGAACGCGGTGCCTGCTGATTGCCCCTCCTGGTCAGCCAGGTAGCGGAGGAACTTTGCCTCGTCGCCCCCGCGAATTTCTTCCAACAAACCGGATTCAAGGTGTTGGAGTTGCTCGCGGCCCCGATCCGTCAACGAAATAAAGCGGACGCGGCGAGTCGTGGCGCGCAGGGGGAGCATCGCGCGGAAAACCTCGCCCACCGGCGCCACGTAGTACTCTGCCATCCACAACCCGAGGGTGAGCAACTCGGGAGAAAGGAGTGGCTCGGGATCGACCGCGCCCAGAATTTCGCGAACCTTGAACCCCGGCGCTGCTTGTGCCACCGGCTCGATCACGATACCGGTCGCCCGACGGGTTCCAAGCGGAACCACCACGCGTTGCCCGGCACG
>JAIQFR010000177.1 GCA_020073205.1 Terriglobia bacterium | reverse complement strand
CTTCGCGCGCGAGGTGGCCCGCGACTCGCGCGTGCTCGCCGCCGGCGACGCGGAGACCTCGTCCTCGGAGAGGGCGATCGGCGCGCCGTTGTTGAAGAGGTTGCCGTTGAAGCGGCGGATGGTGTCGGCGCCGAAGTCGCCGCCCTGCGCCATCACCGCGAACAGGTCAGTCACGAGCTTGCCGAAGCGCGCGGGATCGCGGCGGGACTTCTCGACCAGGCGGGAGAACAGCTTCTCGGGGAGAAGGCCTACGTCCTCCGCGAACATGCAGAACACCAGGCGGTCGAGGAACTGGGCGACATCCTCGCCGGCGGAGCCCTTCTCACGCAGCGACTGGGCGATCTCGCCGATGCGGCGCGCCGCCTCCTCGGTGACCGTCCGGCTGGTCACGCCGGGCTTGAGCTTGTCGGGCTCGAAGAACACCGCGCGCAGGATCTCGTGAGCGCGCGGCGTGTCCAGCTCCTCCAGCCGCACTTCGTGCACACGGTTCGGCGTGTTGGTGAAGTTGGTGTGGACCACGATGCGGTCCATGTCGCAGACCACGAGCAGCGGCGGATTTTCCAGCGACTCGCGATAGGTCAGAAGCTGGACGTAAGCGCCGTCGAGGTCCTTGTGCTTGCCCTTGTACTCCCAGCCGAAGCACCCTTTCTTCCAGACGTCGGCCCAGCCGTCGCCGCCGCTCTCCTTGCCGGCGCCCCGCTCAAAGCAGAACGACTCCCCTATCGGGTCAGCCTTCGCGGGCGGGTCCTGGCCGAGAAGCGCGCACAGGTCGAGGAAGTGCTCCTGCGAGGCCTGGCGCTCCCGCAGCTCGACGCGGCGCCACTTGCTGATGAACTCCTGTGCGTTCACGAGATGAGATTGTCGCACGAAAGACGGGGGTCCGGTGTCAGGGGTCAGGGGTCCGAAGAGACAAGCAGAGGGGTAAAGGTGCAGGGGAGCGGAGGAGCAAGCAGCAAACCCTCGGCGCCTCGCTCCTCTGCTCCTCACCCCCTCCGCTCCCCTGGCGCCGCATCCTCTCCCAGCGCGGGCGTGCGGGTAGACGCGCCGCCGGCAGAGAACAATGTGCGGGCGGATCCTGGCCCCGCCCGAGTTGTCATTGCGAGCGAAGCGAAGCAATCTCGATGTCCTCCAGGAGGTGGTTGGGCACACGGTGGGGGACGGGATTGCTTCGTCGCTGCGCTCCTCGCAATGACACTGGCGTGGGGGCCGCAAGGGTGCTGGAGAGCGGCGGGTAGCCGCGCCGGCGAGGGCGGGACGATGAAGCAATCTCATGGTGACAACGAGATTGCTTCACCCCGCCTGTGGCGGGGCTCGCAATGACAGTTGCGCGAGCGCAACGCAAGAACCGAGCCGCCATCGGCGGCGCCATTGAAGACTAGAAGACGACCAGGATCCCGAACATCACGATCCAAACCGCCGCCAGGAAGTGCCAGTACACCGCACAGTACGCGACTCCCGCATGAGCCACGGCCGTGTATCGCCCGGCCCACGCGCGCGCGGTCACGATCGCGAGCGGGACCAACCCGCCGACGACGTGGGCCGCGTGCAGGCCTGTGAGCATGTAGAAGGTGAAGCCGTAGAGGTTGGTTCTAGCGGTGAGGTTGGCGGCGACGAGTGCGAACCAGTTGAGCGTCTGCGAGACGAGGAAAGCGGCCCCGAGCAGCGTTGTGAGCACCATGCCGGCTCGCAGGGCGGCCTGGCGGTTCCGTCGAGCTGCCCTGACGGCGCCCTGCATCGTGAAGCTCGAGATCACGATGATGAGTGTGCTGATCCACAACGCCGAGGGCAGGCGCGGCACCCCTGGCGGAGGCCACACCGGGGCCCGGCTGCGGATCACGAGATACCCGAAGATCGAGGCGGCGAAGAGCATGGACAGCGCGAGGACCAGGAGCTTCATCCCGAGAAGGCCGGTCCCGAGCGGCACCGGGGGCCGCCGGCCGTTGTCGCTGGATGGGGTCGCACTCATTTCAGGAGCCCAGGGGCGTAGTCGGGGATGAGATCGGGGGCGTAGGCGTGGGAGTCGAGCAGCGCGATCGAGACGAAGAGGGCGAAGAACAGAAGGGCGGCAACGAAGACGATCGCGTGGATCGGCCGGTCGTAGCGCATGTGCATGAAGTACAGCACCACGAGCGTGGCCTTCGCGCCTGCGATCGCCATCGCGATCTCCAGGTTGAAGGTGCCGAGATCCACGCCGGCCACGGCCACCGTGATCACGGTCGCCGCGAGCAGGGTCAGCCATACCCCAGCCAGCACCTTGAACGGCACCACGTGCCCCACGGTCGGGTGGGCGACCAGGTCACTAGGCGTATGCGTCGTCTCGGTCATTCAGCGCTCCACTGGTCGGGGCGAGGGAAAAGGGTAAACGTAAAAGGTAAAAGGAACGACAAACACACGCCGGACGGGTGCGGGCGCGTCTCCCGTCTGGCCAGAGCGTTGTTGCATGGAATCACATTCGTCATCGCGACCTGCCCGCCTTCCTCTCGCCTTCTCCCGTTTGACCTTTTCCGTTCTCCCTTTTCCTCTTTCCATCTTCCCTTTGACCTTTCCCCTTTTCCCTCTTCCGCTCCTCACCTGATCAGATACAGCAGCGGGAACAGGAAGATCCAGATCAAGTCCACGAGGTGCCAGTACAGCCCTGTGAGGTCCACGGGCGTGAAGTAGGCGGGTCCGAACTCTCCCCGCACCGCCCGCAGCACCATCAGCGCGAGGAGGGCCATCCCCGCGATGACGTGGACGCCGTGGAGCCCCGTCATCAGGAAGTACACGGCGAAAAACACCTGGACGTCGTTCGGCGGTTTCTCCCCACCCTCCGGCGTCGCCGCCCGACCCGGCACGGCCAGGCCGCGGGGGCCGACGGCGGCGGGCGGTATCAGCGACCGTTCGTCGGGGTTCGCCACCGGCGCCGGCGAAGGCTTCGCAGCCGGCATCGCCGCGGCGGCCGGCTGCTCGAGGCGGGCGTGGTAGCGCTTGCCCCAGAGGAGGCCCTCCTTCCACTTGTGCTCGTACTCGATCCCCTTGATCCCGAGGAAACAGCCCGCGAGCGCGATCGTGGCGAGAAGGAGGCCGACGAGCTGCTTCTGGCGTCCCAACTGCGCCGCGCGCACGGCGAGCGCCATCGTGAAGCTCGAACAGATCAGCACGGCGGTGTTGAGCGCCCCCAAACCCTTGTCGAGGAACCTGTGCGCGTAGACGAAGATCTCGGGGTGGTTGGAGCGGTACACGGCGTACGCGCAGAACAACCCTCCGAACAGCAGGATCTCGGTGGAGAGGAAGATCCACATCCCGAGCTTTCCCGACTCGAATTGCTGCTCGGCGGTGTCGAAGTGATGCGCGAGGTGACCCGCGTGCGCGTCGGCCACTCCGCCCTCCTTGGTCGCCTCATGCTGCTTCCCGTTCACACGTAGCGTTTTCGTTGTCATCGCGAGGCCCCCGAGTACGGCGAGCCGGCCGTGGCGATCTCGCCGACGTTGACGGGATTGCTTCCCCCACGTCGTCGCTTCGCTCCTCCTCGGGGCAGGCTCTGTCCCGCCGGAGGCGGGACTCCTCGCAATGACAGCGATTCCTTTGTGACGGACGGTGAATGGGTATCGGACATTGCTCCTCCCTACCCGGCCGCCGGCCCGACCGCCGGCGCGTCGTCCGCCGCCCTCGGCACGAAGCCACCGATCGCGCGTTCGTACCGCCAGGCCTCGACGTCGTAGGGGTCGCCCGCCACCGGTGTGGTCGCGAAGTTGTCGTGCGCAGGGGGCGAGGTCGTCCGCCACTCGAGCGTCGCGCCGCCCCAGGGGTTCGCCGGGGCAAGACGCCCCCGGAGCAGCGAGTGGATGAGGTACGCCGCGATGATCAGGAACCCGAGGCCGAGGATGTACGCCCCGATCGTCGACAGTCGGTGGTAGGCCTCGAACTCGGGCAGGTAGTGATAGGAGCGGCGCGGCGCCCCGTGACTCCCCATCACGAACTGGGTGAAGAACGTCGTGTTGAACCCGATGAACACCAGGAGAGCGCCGATCCGTCCCCAGAGCTCGCTGTACATCCGCCCGAACATCTTCGGCCACCAGTAGTGCAGTCCGCCAAGGAACGCGATCACGGTGCCGCCGAACATCACGTAGTGGAAATGGGCGACCACGAAGTAGGTGTCGTGCAGGTGCACATCCACCGCGAGGGCGCCGAGGAAGAGGCCGGTGAGCCCGCCGATCCCGAACAGGAACAGGAAAGAGAGGACGTAGAGCATCGGCGTGGCGAGCCAGATCGAGCCCTTGTACATCGTGGCGATCCAGTTGAACACCTTCACGGCCGATGGGATCGCCACCATGAACGTGAGCGCGCTGAAGATCATGCTCGCGAGGTTCGACTGCCCGGCCACGAACATGTGGTGGCCCCACACCAGGAAGCTGATCACGGCGATGGCGATCGACGAGAGCGCGATGAACTTGTACCCGAAGATGTGTTTGCGCGAGAAGACGGACACCAGCTCGCTGATGACGCCCATGGCGGGCAGGATCATGATGTACACGGCCGGGTGGGAGTAGAACCAGAAGAAGTGCTGGAAGAGCACCGGGTCGCCGCCCAGCGCCGGGTCGAAGATGCCCACTCCGAGGGCGCGCTCCGCGATCAGCAGCAGCAACGTGATCCCCAGCACGGGCGTCGCCATGATCTGGAGGATCGCCGTCCCGTAGATCCCCCAGAGGAAGAGCGGCATCTTGAACCAACTCATCCCCGCCGGCCGGAGCTTGTGGATCGAGACCACGAAGTTGAGACCCGTGAAGATCGACGAGAACCCGAGCACGAAGACGCCGGCGACCATCATGATCACGTTCGTGTTGGTGGTCGTGCTGTACGGGGTGTAGAACGTCCACCCCGTGTCCACCGCCCCGGTGACCATGGAGACCAGGGCCAGAACCGCCCCCGCGATCCACATGTAGAAGCTCGCGAGGTTGAGCCTGGGGAAGGCGACGTCCTTGGCGCCGAGCATCAGCGGCAGCACGAAGTTTCCCAGCGACGCCGGTATCCCGGGGATCACGAAGAGGAAGATCATTATGGCGCCGTGCAGCGTGAACATCTGGTTGTACGCGTCCGGCTTCATGAGGGCGCTGTTGCCGGGCGTCAGGAGCTTCGTGCGGATCAGCTCCGCGAACAGGCCGCCGAGGAAGAACGACGCCAGGATGACGGTCA
>JAIQFR010000176.1 GCA_020073205.1 Terriglobia bacterium | reverse complement strand
CGAGCGCGACCCAGAACCCCGCCGAGCGCACCTCGCGCCCGACGGCGGCGAACCCGAGGGCGGCCGTGCCGAGGATCGCCCAACCCGCCGAGAACAGCCTCCCCGACGCCCGCCCCATCCGCTCGTGGAGCGCGAGTCCGGCGAGGAGCGCCCGGGAATCCCTCCGGCTCATGTCCAGCGCGGGGAGGAGCGAGCCCAGGAGCGCGCCGCCGAGGCCCGCCGCGGCCGCCAACCCGAGGATCCAAGCCGGAAGCCGCAGCGTGTCGATCCCCTCGAGGAGATAGAGGTTCGTGAGGGTCGCGCTGACCGCCTTCACGTCGGCCTCGGCCGCCCACCAGCCGATCGGCAGGCCCAGCGCGGTCCCGAGACCGCCCAGGACCAAGACCTCTCCCAGGATGATCAGGAGCACCTGCCTCGGGGTGGTCCCCAGCGAGCGGAGGAGCCCGAACTCGCGGCGCCGTCGCACCAGCGCGGCCTGGGTGCTGGCGTGAACGAGGAAGCCTCCCACGAAGAGGCTGATCAGCGAGAGCGCCGTCAGGTTCAGACGGAACGCCGAGAGGAGCGAGGCGGCCTGCCGCCGCCGCTGCTCCGGGGTCACGATCCGGACCGAGGGCCCGAGCCGCAGGGTGAGCCTCCGCGCGACCTCGTCGCGCGACGCCCCCCCGGCGAGCTTCAGGTCAACCTGGTGGACGCCCTCGGGGATGCCCAGAGCGTCTTGCGCCTGGGCGATGTCCATCACCACGAGCCGCGGGCTCGCGAGCGGGGTGATCCTCCGGAAATCCACCAGCGCCCCGACCTCGAGCCGCGCCCGTCGGGAGCCGCTCGACACCTCGAAGCGGCTTCCGACGTTCCACCCCATCTCTCGCGCCAGCGACGGGGTCACCGCCGCCCATCCCGGCGTCGCCAGCGCCGCACCGAGATCCCCCGGCGAGGTGTCCCAGGGGACGCGGATCGGCGCGAAGAGGTCGATCCCGACGATGTCGAGGTAGACCGCGGCGCATCCCTCGAGCTTCGCGACCACGCGCAGGAGCGGCCATGCGGCCTCGACCCCCGGCTCCGCCAGGACCTCGGCCACGACACGGCCCGGGATCAGCGGGACGTTGCCGAGAACGCTCAGATCCGCCTCGCCGCTCACCGCCTCGAGGCCCCCCTCGAACGCGCCCAGCGCATTCGCGTTCAGGACCTGGATGGACATCACCGACGCGACCCCCAGCGCGACGCTGAGGACGGTGAGGACGAACAAGGTCCGCCCGGCCCGGAAGTGGGCGTAGAGTCCGCCGACGAAGAACGGGATCACGGGACCTCGAGCACGCCGCTGCCGATCCGCCAGGTCTCGTCGGCCAGGGCCGCCAGCTCGCGACTGTGGGTGACGTAGATCAGCGTGCTGTCCTCCTCCTCGGCGAGGCGGAGGAGGAGGTCCATCACCTTTCGGCTGTTGTCGTCGTCCAGATTGCCGGTGGGCTCGTCGGCCAGGAGGAGACGGGGCCGGCGCAGTAGCGCGCGACAGAGGGCGACCCGTTGCATCTCCCCGCCGCTCAGCTTGCGGACCGCGTCTCCCGCGCGGCTGCCGAGGTCGACTCGGGCGAGCAGGTCCTCGGCGCGCCTCGCCGCGTCCCGCGGCGCGTCGCCCGCGATCCACGCCGGGAGCAGCACGTTGTCCCGGACCGTGAGGTGCGGCAGCAGGTGGAAGAACTGGAACACCAGGCCGATGCCGTCCCGGCGGGCCAGCGTCCTCCGGGCTTCGCTCATCCGGCCGAGGTCGCGGCCGGCCACGAGCACGGCCCCCGTCGTCGGCGTGTCGATCCCGGCCGCGAGGTGGAGGAGCGTGGACTTGCCGCTCCCGCTGCGGCCGGTGATCGCCACCTTGCGTCCCGGGGGCACCGCGAACGATGCCCCCCGCAGGGCCAAGAGGACCGCCCCGCCGTCACCCTCGTAGCGCTTCGTGACGTTCCGGAACTCGAGCGCCGCGCCGTCCAAGCCGCCTCCTCGGAGCAGAAGTGTAACCGCACCGGACGACCCGGGCCGCGGTCCGCGTCCGCGGGTTATGCTGTTCGCGGGCCGTCCGCCGGCAAGGAGCGACGCGATGCCACGATCCACGAATCCGACCGGCTTCACCGTCGAGGAGGCGACCGAGCGGGACGTCCCGCTGGTCCTGGCGCTCATCAAGGAGCTCGCGGAGTACGAGCGCCTTTCCCACGAGGTCGTCGCCACCGAGAACGGACTGCGCTCGGCTTTGTTCGGTTCGAAGCCGGCGGCGGAGTTCGTGATCGGGCGCTCGAACGGCGAGCCGGTGGGTTTCGCCCTCTACTTCCACAATTTCTCGACGTTCGTCGGCCGCCGGGGCCTGTACCTCGAGGACCTCTACGTTCGCCCGTCCGAGCGCGGGCGCGGCTTCGGTCGCGCCCTGATGGCCCACGTCGCGCGCGTGGCGCGGGAGCGGGGCTGCGAGCGGATGGAGTGGGCGGTCCTCGACTGGAACGAGCCGGCGATCGAGTTCTACCGGCGGCTCGGCGCGCTCCCGATGAGCGGTTGGACCGTCTTCCGGCTGACGGGAAACGCGCTCCTGGGGCTCGCCGCGCCCTGAGATGGCGCCGCCCCCTCCTCTGCCCGTCGACCGATAATGGATGGAAAGTGTATGATTTCGAGTCTCCCGTCCGCGTCGAGTCTCAGGCGCGGCGGCCCTGGGAAGCGAGCATGAGCGAAGTCCAGCCGCGAGATGTCCCGAGGACCAACCACCTCGCGGGACAGACGAGCCCGTACCTGCTGCAACACCTCCACAACCCGGTGGATTGGTACGCGTGGGGCCCGGAGGCGCTCGAGAAGGCTCGGCTCTCCGACCGGCCGATCTTCCTGTCCATCGGCTACTCGGCCTGCCATTGGTGCCACGTCATGGAGCGGGAGTCGTTCGAAGACGAGCGAGTGGCACGCATCCTCAACGAGCACTTCGTGGCGATCAAGGTGGACCGCGAGGAGCGCCCCGATCTGGACGCGATCTACATGAACGCGATCCAGCTCTTGACGGGCACAGGGGGATGGCCGCTCAACGTGTTCCTCACGCCCGCGCTCGAGCCGTTCTTCGGCGGAACGTATTTTCCGCCGGAGGACCGCGACGGGCGGGCAGGGCTCCTCTCGATCCTCGCCAAGGTCCACGAGGTGTGGAAGTCGCGCCGCGCCGAGATCGAGGATTCCGCGGGGAGGATGGCCCAGACCCTGCACGCCATCGGCGCCGGTGGGGCCGCGTCCTCGGGCGACGCGCGCGTCGGACGGAGAGAGATCGCCGCCGCGGCGGCCGATCTCACGGCGAGATTCGATCCCGCGTGGGGAGGCTTCGGCGGCGCCCCGAAGTTCCCCCCGCACGGCGCCCTCGCGCTGCTCCTCCGGGAGCACGCCCGCTCCCGGGAGAGCGTTCCCCTCCGGATGGTCGAGACGACGCTCGGCGCGATGGCGCTCGGCGGCACGTACGACCAGGTCGGCGGCGGGTTCGCTCGGTACAGCACCGACGAGCGCTGGCTCGTCCCCCACTTCGAGAAGATGCTCTACGATCAGGCGCTGCTCGTCCCGGTGTACGTCGACGCGTGGCTCGTCGCGCGCGAGGCGCTCTACCGGCGGGTCGTCGAGGAGACGCTCGACTTCGTCCGGCGGGAGATGACTTCGCCGGAAGGGGGTTTCCTCTCGTCGCTGGACGCGGATAGCGAGGGGCACGAGGGGCGCTACTACGTCTTTCGGCCGGACGAGGTGCGCGACGTGCTCGGCCCGGACGACGGCGCGTTCTTCTGCGGGATTTACGGGATCACCCCCGAGGGGAACTTCGACGGGCGGAGCATCCTGAACCTCGCCTCGGGCTCGCTCGCTGCGCGGGCGGAGGCCCTCGGCACCACGGAGGAGCGCCTCGTCGCCCGCCTCGCTCCGATGCGTTCCTTCCTTCTCGTCGCGAGGAGCCTGCGTTCCCGCCCCGCCACCGACGACAAGGTGCTGACCGCGTGGAACGGACTGATGATCTCCGCGTTCGCGCGGGCCCACGAGGCGCTTGGCCGACCCGAAGACCTTCGCTCCGCACGCCGGGCCGCGGACTTCGTGCTCGCGCGCCTGGCGCGCGACGGTCGGCTTCTCGCGTCCTGGCGGGACGAGAAGGCGCGGCTCAACGGGTACCTCGACGACTACGCCTTCCTCGCCAGGGGGCTGCTCGACCTCTACGAGGCGGGGTTCGCGCGCAAGTACCTCGACGCGTCCGCCCGCATCGCGAGGAGCCTCGTGGCGCGGTTCGCGGACCGCACGTGCGGCGGGTTCTTCTTCACCTCCGAGGATCACGAGACGCTGATCGCCAGGTACCGCAGCCTCCACGACGGCGCGCTCCCCTCCGGCGCCGGGGTCGCGGCGGAGACGCTCCTGAGGCTCGCGGCGCACCTCGACGACCGCGACCTCGAGGACGCGGCTCTTGGGACGATGTCCGCGTACCGGCCATCCGTCGTACGGTCGCCCTCGGCGTTCGCGTCCCTTCTGGCCGCCGCGGACTTCGCGGACGGACCGGTGCGGGAGATCGCGATCGTCGGGGACCCCGCCCGCGACGAGACGCTCGCGCTGCTCGCCGCGATCCGAGGGCGCTACCTCCCGAACCGGGTCGTCGCCCTGTGCCGGCCCGGCGAATCCGCCGCGGGGCTCCCACTCCTCGAGGGGAGGACGGAGGTCGGCGGCGCCCCGACCGCGTACGTCTGCCAGGACCGCGCCTGCGGCCCGCCGTGCACCGAGCCCGAGGCCCTGGCGCGCCAGCTCGGCGACTGACGGCGGCGGCGCCGCTTGTGCTCGCGGCCGCCCCGGTCGTACGCTCTTCGCCGAGCGCGACGCCGGGAGGGCGTGCGCCTAGGCCTGCGGAGAACGAGAGCATGCCCCGCGGAATTTCGATCCTGATCGTTCCGTTGCTGCTCCTGCTGCCGTCACCGCCCGGCGCCGGGCCGGAAATCGTGGGCCGGGCGGGCGCGAAGGAGGTCCAGACGATGGAGTTCGCCCTCAAGAGCCCGGCGTTCGAGCGCGGCGCTCGAATCCCCGTGCGCCACACCTGCGACGGCGAGGACGTGTCCCCCAGGCTCGAGTGGACCGACCCACCCGCTCTGACGCGGTCTCTCGCGCTCGTGGTCGACGATCCGGATGCGCCCGTCGGGAATTGGGTCCACTGGGTCGTGTTCGACCTTCCCGCGAGCGCCCGGATCCTGCCGGAGGGGGCCCCGAAGGACGCGAGCCTGAGGGAGCCGGCGGGGGCCATCCAGGGGAAGAACGACTTCGGAAGGCTCGGTTGGGGCGGCCCCTGCCCGCCTCCCGGCAAGCCGCATCGCTACTTCTTCAAGCTC
>JAIQFR010000175.1 GCA_020073205.1 Terriglobia bacterium | reverse complement strand
AGACGCTGAAGCTGATCGAGCGCCTCCGGCAGATCCTGTCCAGCGAGCCGCTGCAGCTCCGGATCGTCGTCGACGAGCTGGAGAAGATCAAGGACGCGTTCGCCGACCCGCGCCGAACCGAGATCATCGCCCGCGCCGAGGAGATCTCGGTGGAGGACCTCATCCAGGAGGAGGAGGTCGTCATCACGGTGAGCCATACCGGCTACATCAAGCGGACGGCGCTCTCCACCTATCGGTCGCAGCGGCGCGGCGGCAAGGGCCGGATCGGCATGACGACGCGGGAAGAGGACGTGGTCCAGCACCTGTTCCTCGCGTCCACCCACGACTACATCCTCGTCTTCCTGTCGTCGGGGCGGATGCACTGGCTCAAGGTGCACGAGATACCGGACGTCAGCTCCGCGGGGCGCGGCAAGGCGGTGGTGAACCTCATCCGGATCACGCCGGACGACAAGGTCGCGGCGATGGTCGCGGTCCGCGACTTCCCGCAGGACCGCTACGTGGCGCTGGCGAGCCGGCGGGGCTTCGTGAAGAAGACCCCGCTTTCGGCGTTCGGGCGGCCGTCGAAGGCGGGGATCCTCGCGGTGAGCCTCGACGAGGGGGACGGAGTGCTCGCCGCCGGGATCTCCGACGGGGAGTGCGAGATCGTCATGGGGACCGCCGCGGGCAAGTCCATCCGGTTCCGCGAGTCCGACGTGCGGCCGATGGGCCGCAACGCGCGCGGGGTCATCGGGATCCGGATGGCCCCCTCCGACCAGCTCGTCGAGATGGAGGTGCTCGCCGGCAGGCCGGACATCCTGTCGGTGACGAGCAAGGGATACGGCAAGCGAACGGGGGTCGAGGAGTACCGCCTCCAGGGGCGCGGCGGCTCGGGGATCATCAACATGCGCACCACGGCTCGGAACGGGCGGGTGGTGGTCACGACCGGCGTCTCCGACGAGGACCAGATCCTCCTGATCACCGCCCAGGGGAAGATCATCCGCATGGACGCTTCCGGCATCAGCCGGATCGGCCGGGCCACGCAGGGGGTCCGCCTGATCCAGCTCGAGGAGGGGGACGCCGTCGTCTCCGGGATGCGCACCGCCGAGCGCGAGGAGGAGGGAAAGTCCGCCCCGGTCGCCACCGCGCCGGACGAGGACGAGGAGCCGCCGCGGCCCGAGGAGCTGGCCGCGGACGACGAAGGCAACTGACCCCAGCGAAGGAGCCCACATGAAGCTGTTCATCGACACCGCGAACGTCGACGAAATCCGGGAGCTCTCGAGCCTCGGGATCCTGGACGGCGTCACGACGAACCCGAGCCTGGTGTCCAAGGAAGGTAGGGACTTCCACCAGGTCCTCCGCGAGATCGCCAGCATCGTGAACGGTCCGATCTCCGCCGAGGTCACCGCCCTGGACAAGGACGGGATGATGAAGGAAGGGCGGGTGCTCGCCGCGATCCATCCCAACATCGTCGTGAAGATCCCGATGACCAAGGAGGGGCTCAAGGCCTGCAAGGCGCTCCGCGGAGAGGGGATTCACACCAACGTGACGCTCTGCTTCTCTCCGACCCAGGCGCTGCTAGCGGCCAAGGTGGACGCCACGTACGTGAGCCCCTTCGTCGGGAGGCTGGACGACGTCTCGATCGACGGAATGGACCTGATCCGCCAGATCCGTGCGATCTACGACAACTACGGCTTCGCGACGCAGATCCTCGCCGCGTCGGTGCGGCATCCGATGCACGTGGTCGAGTCCGCCCTCGCGGGTGCCGACGTCGCGACCGTCCCCTACAAGGTGCTCATGCAGCTGTACGACCATCCACTGACCGACGCGGGCATCAAGAAATTCCTCGCCGACTGGGAGAAGCTGAAGAAGTAGAACGCGGGGGCATCATGGCGCAGGATCCGCTCGAGGAGGTGCGTCGGCGCTACGCGGAGGCCCGCGGCGGCGGCGGCGCGGACCGGGTGGCGAAGCAGCACGCGGACGGGAAGCTCACCGCGCGGGAGCGGATCGAGGCGCTCTGCGATCCCGGCTCCTTCCAGGAGCTGGACGCGCTGGTCCTGCACCGCTCCCACGACTTCGGTATGGAGAAGCAGCGGATCCCAGGGGACGGCGTCGTCACGGGGCACGGGCGCGTCGCCGGCCGGCCGATCTTCCTCTTCGCGCAGGATTTCACCGTGTTCGGCGGCTCGCTTTCGGAGACCTTCGCGGCCAAGATCTGCAAGGTGATGGACCTGGCGATGAAGGTCGGCGCGCCCGTCGTCGGGCTCAACGATTCCGGCGGTGCACGGATCCAGGAAGGGGTCGTCTCCCTCGCCGGATATGCCGATATCTTCCTCCGCAACACGCTCTCGTCCGGGGTGGTGCCGCAGATCTCCGTGATCATGGGCCCCTGCGCCGGCGGGGCCGTGTACTCCCCGGCGATCACCGACTTCGTCGTGATGGTTCGGGACACCTCCTACATGTTCATCACCGGGCCGGACGTGATCCGGGCGGTGACCCACGAGGAGGTCACCAAGGAGAAGCTCGGCGGGGCGATGACCCACAACACGCTTTCGGGTGTGGCCCACTTCGCCGCATCGGACGACCGGGACGCGCTCCAGGTGGTCCGCGAGCTCCTCTCGTTCATGCCGCAGAACAACATGGAGGACCCGCCGGTCCGTCCGACCGACGACCCCGACGATCGCGTCGACGCCACGCTGAACTCGCTGGTGCCCGAGCATCCGAATCAGCCGTACGACATCAAGAAGGCGATCCTCGCCGTGGTGGACGAGGGGCGCTTCCTCGAGGTGCACGAGCACTTCGCCCGCAACCTGGTGGTGGGGTTGGCCCGGCTCGCCGGTCGCCCCGTGGGGATCGTGGCGAACCAGCCCGCCGTGCTCGCCGGCTGCCTGGACATCAACGCATCGGTGAAGGGAGCCCGGTTCGTCCGCTTCTGCGACTGCTTCAACGTTCCCCTGGTGGTGTTCGAGGACGTCCCCGGCTTCCTTCCGGGGACCGACCAGGAGTTCCACGGGATCATCCTGCACGGCGCCAAGCTCCTGTACGCGTTCGCCGAGGCCACCGTGCCGAAGCTCACCGTCATCACCCGCAAGGCATACGGCGGCGCCTACTGCGTCATGGCGTCGAAGCACATCAGGACCGACTTCAACTTCGCCTGGCCGACCGCCGAGATCGCGGTCATGGGATCCGAGGGCGCCGTCGGGATCGTCTACCGCCGCGAGCTCCAGGAAGCCGGCGCCGACGCCGACAGGGTGCGATCGGCCCGGGTCGAGGAGTACCGCGCGAAGTTCGCGAACCCTTACGTGGCGGCGGAGCGCGGCTACGTGGACGAGGTGATCGAGCCCGCGCTCACCCGCTCCAAGCTGATCGCGGCGCTCAGGCTGCTCGAAGGCAAGCGCGACGAGAACCCGCCGCGCAAGCACGGGAACCTGCCGCTGTGAGCGGCCGCGGCCGCCAGCCGAGGAGGGCGGCGCCGACCGTCGAGGGGCGCCGGAAGCCGCCGCGAGGAGCCGCGCCGAGGGCGCCGGGGAAGGGCGCGGACGCGAGAACGGGGAAGCAGGGGGGCGCCGCGCGCGGGACCGGGACGGCGCCCGCCTCGGCGCGGAAGGGGGAAGGGGAACCGCCCTTCCGCAAGGTGCTGATCGCCAACCGGGGCGAGATCGCGGTCCGGGTCATCCGAGCCTGTCACGAGATGGGGATCCGGACGGTCGCCGTCTATTCCGACGCGGACCGGGAGGCGCTGCACGTTCGCTACGCCCACGAGGCCCGGCGGATCGGTCCGCCTCCCGCGGCGGACTCGTACCTGCGCATCGACCGCATCCTCGATGCCGCGAAGGAAGCCGGCGCGGAGGCGATCCACCCCGGCTACGGGTTCCTCGCCGAGAACCCCGCGTTCTCCCGCGCGTGCCGCGACGCGGGGATCGTCTTCATCGGACCGCCGCCCGAGGCGATGGAGGCGCTCGGGGACAAGGTCCGCGCCCGCGCCATCATGGCCGCGGCCGGAGTCCCCGTGGTCCCGGGCTCGCCGGCGCTTCCCGCGGATCCTCGGGAAGCGGCGCGCGCGGCGTCCGGTATCGGGTACCCGGTGCTGCTCAAGGCGGCGGCCGGGGGCGGCGGGAAGGGGATGCGGATCGTCCGGCGCGAGGCGGAGCTCGGCTCGCTACTGGCCCAGGCGCGGGGCGAGGCTCGCTCGGCGTTCGGGGACGATACGGTCTTTCTCGAGCGCTACGTGGAGCGGCCCCGGCACATCGAGGTCCAGATCCTCGCGGACGCCGGCGGGAGGTGCATCCACCTCGGGGAGCGCGAGTGCTCGATTCAGCGCCGCCACCAGAAGCTGATCGAGGAGTGCCCGTCCCCCGCGGTGGACGAGGCGACCCGCCGGAGGATCGGCGACCTCGCGGTCAGGGCCGCCCGCGCGTCAGGGTATGTCAACGCCGGAACCGTGGAGTTCCTTCGCGGGGCCGACGGCTCGTTCTACTTCATGGAGGTGAACGCCCGGCTCCAGGTCGAGCACCCGATCACGGAGCTGGTGTACGGGGTGGACCTCGTGAAGGCCCAGATCGACATCGCCGCCGGCGGCGCCCTACCCCTCCAACAGGAGGAGGTCGCATCGCGCGGCCACGCCATCGAGTGCCGGATCATCGCGGAGGATCCGGCGCGCAACTTCATGCCCGCGCCGGGGACGATCCGCGGCCTCAGGACCCCGTCCGGCCCGGGCATCCGCTACGACGGCGGGACCTTCGCCGGCTGGACGGTCCCGGTCTACTACGACCCGCTGCTCTCGAAGCTCTGCGCCTGGGGAAGGGATCGCATCGAGGCGATCGACCGGATGGCCCGCGCGCTCGACGAGTATCGGATCGACGGGCTCGAGACGTCGATCAACCTCCATCGGAAGATCATGGCGCATCCCGCCTTCCGCGCGGGCGACCTCCACACCGGCTTCCTCGAGGAGCACCCGGAGCTCCTCCGCGTCGCCGACGACCCCTGGCTCGACGAGATCTTCGTCGTGGCCGTCGCGGTCGAGCACTTCCGGTGGGTCGAGGCCGAGTCGGCGCGCGGCCACGGAGCGGGGGAGGGGCGGCGCGCGTCGGCGTGGCGGTGGTCGGGAGCGAGGGGGTGGAAGCGTTGAAGATCCGCGTCAAGGCCGGCGACCACGAGTACGACGTGGACGTCGAGCGCCGGGACGCGCTCTTCCGCGTCACGGTGGACGGCGTGACGCGGCTCGTGGACGTCCACAAGCTCGAGGCGGACTTCTGCTCCATCCTGACCGACGGCCGCTCGTTCGAGGTCTCGGTCGAGCGCACGGGGAATCTCTATCACGTGCGCCACGGCGCGACGCAGCGGACGGTGACCCTGACCGACGCGACCCGGCGCGGACGCGACGACCTGCGCGCCGCGGGGCACGGACCCG
>JAIQFR010000174.1 GCA_020073205.1 Terriglobia bacterium | reverse complement strand
TCTGCAGTGTGAACTGGTAGAGCGCCTTGGACGAGCGCCCGCCGATGCGCAGGGAGGGCGGGTTCTGGAGGAAGACCCGCATCCCCGGCACCTGCGAGAGCTTCGGCTGCAGCTCCCGGATGACCTGGTCCGCGTCCAGGCGCCGCGCCGAGCGGGGCAACGCCCCGACCAAGAGCTCGTAGAGGATCACCCCGAGCGAGTAAACGTCGGTACGCGTGTCCACGTCCTGACCGGTCATCTCGGCCTGTTCCGGGCTCATGTACTCCGGAGTGCCGATCATCGCCCCGAGCTCGGTGTAGAGGGTCCGCTCCGTCAACCGCTGTGACACCGCCTTCGCCACGCCGAAGTCGATGATCTTCACCGCCGCCCGACCGTCCTGAACGCTCACCAGCACGTTCGAGGGCTTCAGGTCGCGATGGATCACCGCCTTCTGGTGGGCGTGCTGCACTCCCTCGCAGACCTGGAGGAACAGATCGAGCCGCTCCTCGTTGGTCAGCTTCTGGCGGTCGCAATGCTCGTTGATCGGGACGCCCGGAACGCACTCCATGGCGAAGTAAGGCCGGCCTTCGGGAGTCGAGCCGGCGTCGTAGATCCTGGCGATCGCCGGATGGTCCATCAATGCCAGCGCCTGGCGCTCCGCCTCGAATCGCGCGACGACCTTCGCCGTGTCCATCCCCTGCTTGATGACCTTGAGGGCGACGCGGCGCCGGACGGGCTCGGATTGCTCCGCGATGTAGACGACTCCCATTCCTCCTTCGCCCAGCTTCGCTAACAGCCGGTAGGGTCCGATCGGTTGCCCACCGACGGCGGGGATCGGCGCGGCTTCGGTCGGGGGCAACGCCGTTGGATCCTGCTCGATCGGGTCGTCGCTCATCTCCCTTCTCCACGCCGGAATGGCGAGATTATAGTCCGGGGAATCGACGACTGCCGGAGACGTCACAGCTCGGCACCGGTCAGGGTCGGCGGGGCGAGGTGGGGCATGGGGACCTCCACGTACAGGGTCCCTCGGTGGGGGAGGAAGTCAAGGGGTTGCAGGGATTGAGTTGAACGGTGCGCCAGGCCGATGCAATCTGTGGTGCGGTGCACGGACCCAAGGAATCAACCGGCGCCCTCGAAGGCCCGCTGCTTCTCGCGGACCCGATCCATCAGTTCCTCGAAGCGCGGATTGCCGCGCAGCGCCGCGAGGAAAGGATCAACTCTCGAGAAGAGGTGGTGATTCACGAAACCGAGGGCAATCGCGTTTCCCAGCCAATGCAGCGCTTCGTCCGCGACACCGGCGAAGCTGAACCCGGCAGCTAGCCACCACGACATCTCCTTATCCTGCGTCGCGTAATTCCTGACGTTCTGGTCCGAAAGCAGCTCGTTGGCCGCTCGGGGGTCGTGGGTGAAGAGGGACCCGAGGACTGCAGACATGCCCGAGATGGCCCCGAGGCCGCATCTGCCAAACCTGCCGAAGAGCTCGCAGGCTTCGTCCACGCGCCCCGCATAGACAGCGAAAACGGCCAGGAAGAAGGGCTTGATCGGCTCATCGTCCCCTGTGGCGACCACGTCGCGCCAACTTCGCAGCGCGGTCTCGAACTCTCCGTCCAGCAGAGCCACCCACGCCTGGCTCCAGCGGCAGATCCAGTACAGTGGATCGACTGCGACTGCCTCCGCCGCACGCCGCTTCGCCTCGGCCATCTGACCAACCTCGGACGCCCGCCACGCGAGGAGCGCCAGAGCTTCTCCGCTCGCCTCCAATTCGGCGGCCCGGGTGAGGTCGCGAACGGCACGCACCATGTCGCCTCTCCGGGCTTCGATGGCCCCTAGCGCCAGGAACGCCGCCGCTGTGTGCGGCTCGAGCTCGAGCGCTCTCCTCGCCCAGGCCTCTCCTTGACGCAGGCTCTCTTCGTCGCGATGGATTCCCTGGTCGTGGCAGATCCACTCGATCTCGGCGAGCAGCGAGTAGAGACGCGGATTCGGGCCGGTCAGGTCGAGGGCTTGTCGGGTGAGTGCGACCGCGTGTTCGAGCGCTTCTTCCGTCATGCGGTGGTAGGCCTCGTAGCGTGCCTGCAGATAGAGATCGAATGCCCTGACGTCCGGGATCATTCGCGCAGCGAGGCGGTGCTTCTCGTCCGCAGTCAACGTCAGCTTCAACGCGTCCACGATGGAGCGGGAGACCTGTTCCTGGATCGCGAAGACGTCATTCAGAGTCCCGCCGTACTTCTCCGCCCACAGATGGACGTCGTCTGCGGCGTCGATAAGTTGGGCGGTGATCCGGAGGCTGTTCCCAGAGCGCCGCACGCTTCCTTCAAGCACGTATCGAACGCCGAGCTCCCGGCCGATCGTCGGTACGTCCTTCTTCGACCCCTTCAAGAGCATCGCTGACGTGCGCGAGATCACTCGCAACGCTCGCACTTTCGAGAGGTCAGCGATCAGCTCCTCCGTCAATCCGTCGGCGAAGAACGCGTTCTCCGGGTCCGGGCTCAGGTTCTCGAAGGGGAGAACGACGATGGACCACTCCGACGGTTCCTTCACCGCAGGCGCGAGGGATGGGGATCGAAGGAAGGCCTGCAGCTCGCGGTGAAGCTCCGAGGCGGACGCGAAGCGGTCCGCTGGTCGCTTCGCCAGGCAGCGCCGCACGATTCTCGCCAGGGCGGGAGACACACCCTTCCCCGAGGCCGTCAGCTGGGGCGGATCCTCCTTGAGGATCGCGTGCAGCGTCTCGACCGCCGTGTCCTTCTTGAAGGCCGGCCGGCCCCCCAGCAGCTCGTAGAGCACGCACCCGAAGCTGAAGATGTCGCTGCGGGCGTCGGCCGGCTCGCCCCTCGCCTGCTCGGGCGACATGTAGCCGACGGTGCCCATCAGGAAGCCCGCCGCTGTGTCGCCGGCCGCGTCGTGGGTGGGCGAATCGGTCCGCCCGTCGGAGCCGGCGAGCGGAGACCGCTTCGCCAGCCCGAAGTCGAGGATCTTGGCGTGCCCGCCGCGGGTGACGAAGAGGTTCTCCGGCTTGATGTCGCGGTGGACGATGTCCTTGCCGTGAGCCGCCGCCAAGCCGGAAGCGATCTGCGCCGCGAGGTCCGCCGCCTTCTCCGACGGCCACGGGCCCTCCGCGAGCCGGTCCCGCAGCGACGCGCCCTCGAGCAGCTCGGTGACCAGGTAGGGCGCACCTTCGTGGGCGCCGACGTCATGAACGACGAGGATGCTGGGATGGTCGAGAGCCGAGGCGGCTCGCGCCTCCTGCTCGAACCGCCTCAGGCGCTCGGCGTCCGCGGCGAATCCGGACGGCAGCACCTTGATCGCCACGTCACGGCCGAGGCGAGAGTCGTGCGCGCGGTAGACTTCGCCCATGCCGCCCACGCCGATGCAAGCCACGATCTCGTAAGGACCGAGGTGATCACCGGGCTTCATGGTCGCCACCCGGATGCAGGAACTAGGTGGAAGACGCAGTAGATCCGCGGCCGAGCGATTGCAGAGAAGGCGCGCACCGCGTGCTAACCCCCCATTCGCGAGGAGCTTAGCCTTGGATGTTCCTGGCGGTCAAGGGGAGGGGAGAAAGGGTGACCGAGGAAACAGAGCAAATCAGGTGGTCGCGGGGGTGGCCGACGCTGGCCCGCAGGATCGCCTTCTGCTCGGCGGCGGTCAGGGTCGGCGGGGCGAGGTGAGACCAACGCTCTCGGCTACGCTTCGACGGCAACCTACGCGACCAATGGCGACCGGCTGACGCTCCGCCTGCCGCGTCCCCGCGCCCGGGACGAGGGCCCATGTTCAGCGCCGGGTGTTGCGGCACGCCGGCCGTGCGCTAGTATCGCTTGTCGTCGGAGACGACAGGCCCCATGGGGGTCACCGGCTCGACATGAAACGAACTGCCGCCGTTCTCTCGATGCTGTTCTGCCTGGGGGGAGTGCAGGCCCAGGACACCGAAACCTACGTATTGCACCAGGCCGTCTCGAATCGCGAGACGATCGTCTACACGCGCGTCATTCGCTTCGACGACCAGAAGCACCTGTTCCACGTCCGGGACTACTACGAGAACGGACGAATCCAGATGAACGCCTTCTACGCCTCCTTCGACAAACGGGTGAAGGAGCAGTATCAGTGCAACTACCGCTCGAATACCAAGGAAGGGCCGTACACGGAATGGCACCGGAACGGGCGCATGAGATTCGAGGGCCATTTCACGCGGGGCAGGCTGAACGGCGCGAGCACCGCCTGGTACGAGAGCGGGCAGAAGGAAGCGGAGGAGAACTGGCTCAACGGGCAGTTGCACGGCCGGGTCAGGTACTGGTCCGAGAAGGGGGATCTGCAGTTCGATTCGACGTTCTGGCACGGCATGAACCGGCATCGCAGGAACGTCAGCTATCGATACGTGTCGTACCTCCCGAAGGACTACGAGGCGGACGCCGCCAAGAAGTGGCCGCTTGTCATCTACCTGCACGGAGGTTCGGACAGGGGGACCGACCTTAACAAGCTGTACTCGTCCGGGATCCCCGATCAGGTATACAGGGGACGGGAGTTCCCGTTCATCATGCTCGCCCCGCAATGTCCGGAGCATCTCAGGTGGTCGACCGATGACTGGTTCGAGAACTTCTACAAGGAAGCGACCGCCAGGTACAGGATCGACACCGACAGGATCTATCTGACCGGGCCGAGCCTCGGCGGTTCGGGCACCTGGTACATCGCCGCGCGGTATCCCGAGAAGTTTGCGGCCATCGCCCCGATCAGCGGATTCACGAGCCATCTCGACTACATCGACAAGAACATCGACAAGCTGGTCGACATGCCTGTCTGGGCCTTCCACGGGAAGCTGGATACCGTCGTCCCTTTCGAAGAAACCGAGCGACTCGTCAGGAGACTGGAGGGAAGGAACCGGAACCTGAGATTCTCGGCTGAACCGGATCTCGGCCACTGGATCCATTGGCAGGTCTATCCGGGCCGGGAGATCTACGACTGGTTCCTGCGATACGACAGGCGAGCGAGGAAGTGATCCAGAACACGCACCATATCCCCGTTGGAAGAGCCGGGTCGAACGGGCTCTGGCCCTTGTCCAATCGGCTCGACCGGGGCAGGTGCTGGGTTCAGGATGGCATCTTGGGACGGGAGTTGCAACGGCGAATGCGATTCCGGCCCCCTCCAACTGACGATGCTTCTGCTGCGGTGCTACCGAAATGCGGCGGTCCATGGGGACCTCGGACAGGAATCTAGGCCACAAGTCTTGAAGTTCCGCGCTTCGCGACGAACCGCCCGCCGGGCTTCATCTCTATCTGTACCCGTTCATAGCGGGCCCCCGCTACCAGCTCACAGGTAGAGTTTCCAGGCCGCGGCAGAGCGACGGCCGGGAACTTTCGCATCTCGAGCTCGAGGCGTGCCTCTTCCGGAATGACCTTCACGCCGCCCACGAACGCCCGCACGAACTCCTTCCGCTCCTCCAGGCTCCCTGACTCCAACAGACGCGGTAGATTGCGTAGCGAGGCGAGGCCTTCCCGGAGGACCAACTCGACGTCGATCGGCTCGTAGGGGGCCGTCTCAAGCTCCTGGA